>DXDP01000111.1 GCA_019115445.1 Candidatus Nocardiopsis merdipullorum | reverse complement strand
GCTGCTGGTGGAGGTGGTGCCCGCAAGCATCTCCTCCGGAGAGTCGACGAAGTCGAGGACCTCGAAGGTCTCCGACTCCAACTGCTCCAGCTCGTGACGTAGTCCGTGGATGTCGCCGATCTTCATCGTTGGCCTTTCCTTGTCAGCCGCCGGCGCAGCTGGTGCTGGAGCAGCTGCTGCTGGAACAGCTGGAGCAGCAGCTCGTGGTGGATGTGGTGCTGCCCAGCATCTCCTCGCGGGCCTCCACGAGGTCGAGGACCTCGAAGGTCTCCGACTCCAGGAGTTCCAGTTCCCCTTGGAGTTCGGACAGCGCGTTGGTTTTGTGCATAGGCTCTTCCTTCTCCTTTGCTCGTGGTCCGCAGGACCTGGCGCCCCGGTGGGGCCGGCCACCACGGATGACCACGAGCATGCCGACGGGGTCTTGCACTCTCCTGGCAGCGGTATTGCCCGTCGACCGAAGCTCACTTCTCCCCCTTGGTGACGAAGACCCCCGCAAGGCCTGCCGTCACCACCGTGAACAGCAGGAGCGCAAGGCAGGGGACCACGAGTGCCTCTGGTCCCTCCCCACGCACCAGAAGTGCCAGCATCCCGTCGTTCATGTGACGTAGAGGGCTGGCCAGCGACAACGTGTCCATCCAGGAGGGCGCGAAGTCCAGGGGGAAGAAGGTGCCGGACAGGAAGCCGAGCGGCAGGACCACCAGGTTGCAGGCGGCGGAGGCCGCCTGTTCGGTGCCGAACACCGCGCCGATGAGGATGCCCAGGGAGAAGAAGGAGAGCACCCCGAGGAGGAAGAGTGGCACCGCCATCCACCAACTGCTCTCCAGCCGTAGCCCGAAGAACGGCAGGAACGCCACGGCGATGAACAGGGCCGCCTGGACCACAGCCACGACCACGGTCACCGAGAACCGCGACATCAGGATGGTCTGCGGGTTCACCGGCGCCAACCGAAGGCGTCGCAGCAGGCCGTTCTGTCGCCAGTTGACCAGGGTCAGCGCGGAGGCGAAAACCGCCGACATGGCGATACCGAAGGAGAGGATGCCCGGGGCGATGTACTGGATCGGCTCCAGGGTGCCTGCTCCTCCTTCCATGTCCTTGAAGAGGATTCCGAACAGGACCAGGAAGAAAAGGGGCAGGGCGAAGGCGAAGAAGAGGGACGCACGGTCCCTGACGAAGCCTTTGGTGACGGCCAGGGAGATCTGTTGGAAGGCGATCACGACCGGTACTCCCTTCCGGTGAGTTCGAGGAAGACGTCTTCCAGGGAGGCGGCACGCATCCGGAGGGATCCGGCCACCCCCCTTTCGGTGAGGGCATGTATGAGGGGGCCCGGGTCAACGGCACCGAAGTGCACCTGACCGTCCTCCTCCGTCACCTCCTCGACACCGGGAAGCTTCCTGAGTTCGTCGATCTCGATGACGTTCGTGGGCAGTTCCATGCTCGTCGGTCGTTCCAGGCCGCTGACGAGTTCGGTCGGGGTGTCCATCGCGATCACCCGGCCCCCGTCGAGGATCGCGATCCTGTCGCACAGGCGTTCGGCCTCCTCGATGTAGTGGGTGGTGTAGACGATCGTCTTGCCCTGTTCCTTGATCCCGCGCAGAACGTCCCACAGGTTGCGTCGTGCCTGCGGGTCCAGGGAGGCCGTCGGTTCGTCCAGGAACAGGACCTCGGGGTCGTGCACCAGGGCGCACGCGATCGAAAGTCTTTGTCGCTGGCCACCGGAGAGCTTGTCCTCACGGGTGTTCGCGTGCTCGGTGAGGCCGACAAGGGCGAGCAGTTCGTCCGTCCGGCCCGTGTGGGCCCCGTAGAGCGCACCGAAGGTGGCCAGTTGTTCGTGTGCCGTCAGGCGCTCGAAGAAGGCCGAGGACTGAAGTTGCACACCGACCCTGGTCAGCAGCGAGGTCTTCCTCGGCCAGGGGGACAGCCCCAGGAGCGACACCGAACCGCCATCGGGTCGTCGTAGCCCCTCGATCATCTCCAACGTCGTGGTCTTGCCCGCGCCGTTGGGGCCGAGAAGCCCGAAGAACTCACCCTTGTGGACGGTGAACGACACCTCGTCCACCACGGTCCTTCCCCCGTAGGCCTTGGAAAGGCCTTCTACGGCCACGGCGACCTCTGCGTCACCGGTCCCTTCGCTCATTTTCTCTCCTTGTCCGTGAACCGACGTCGCGTTCGGTGTTTCTCGTGGTGAACCCCCGGTGTGTTCGAGGCCCGTCTGCGTTGCCGTACCGCGACGATGCGGTAAACGGCGGTGATCAGCACAGCCGTGACCAGGAGGATCGATACCGCCGCCCACGCCCCGTAGAGGTGCTCCAGCAGTGCGAACCACCACCCCGCCACCAGGATCGCGAGCGTTGTGTGAAAGACCGCTGCGAGCAGGGCGTAGACGAGGTAGGCGTTCCGGGCCCAGCGGGGAGGTCGGGGGGCCGGGGCGGCTCGACGCACAAGCGACTTCGACCAGGCCACCACGTGGGAGGTGGAGTCCCGGGCGAGGTTCTCCGTGCCCAACGCGTGGTTCACCATCGCGTAGCCGTCCAGACGCAGGAACGGCACGAAGTTGACCAGTGCCGTGACCGTCCCGAAGAGCACAAGCCCCGAGGTGAGTGTGTGCACCGTGCCGCCCTCGGGTGCCCCCCACCGAAGGAGCACCATCGGCGGCAGCGCCAGGAGGCTGACGAACACCCCCGCGAAGGCGATACGGACCCGGTGTCTGCCCGGGAGGAGCTGGATCTCCTCGACCGAGCAGTAGGGGGCCACGAGCGGGAACCGCCACCGGATCCCGATCTCACCGACCCTGGCCCCGAAGTGTTTGGCGGCCAATCCGTGGCCCACTTCGTGCATGGCGACCACTCCCCACAGGATCACCAGGGCAAGGACACCGAGCCACGGGCGTTCCCACAGCCCCAAGGCCGACCGGGCCAACACCGGCAGGTTCTGGGCGATGACCGCAAGGGTGGCGATGACCACGATCATCGCGGTGACGGTGAACACCGGTGTAAACGCCCAGGACATCCGGTCGGCGAGGACACCCAACCGCCTGTCGGGTCGAAAGAGGGGCAGGCGTGCGTGCAACAGCGTGTTCGGCTCCGAGGCGTTGGTGGAGACGGCCCGTTGCTCGGGATTCATGCCCGCCAGGAGGCTCCGTCCCGACAGCGTGGCCATGATGCTGCCCCAGGCACGGTCGTCGAGAACCCGGCCGAACCGGGTCCTGTACTTGGCGGAGATGTCGGCCAGGCTGTGTTCACCGTCCAACCTGGAGACGATGAAGTGCTCACGCTCACCCACCGTCATCAGTTGCCCCGACACCGGGTCCTTGATGACGTGGACGTACTTGTCCCCCCGTAGCAGGGCGGGCCCCACCACCAGGTCGTCGCGGATCCGCGGGCGCACGGACGCGGCGTCCGCCTCGGCGGAGTTCACGGTGCCGGCTCCGTGACGCTCTTTTCGACCCCCGTCACCCGTTCCAGCAGGTAGGCCAGGTAGGCCTCGTCGACGATGGTCGCCCCCAGGCGGTTGTTGGTCATGTGCATGTAGGGCGACAGCAGGATGCGCAACGCCGTGTCGGGGTCGGTCACCGCCCGGAAGTCGTCGTCGGTACGCGAGTGACGGAGCCGTTCGGGGTCCCATGCGGGAAAGAGCAGGTCACCCTTTTGTGCGAGGTCGACCACCCGTGCACGTAGTTCCTGGCAGTGGTCCGCCCAGGCCCGGGCGAACGAACTCAGGCGTGCGGAGGCGTCTCCACGGACCGCGGCCTCGATGTCGCGGAAGCGTTGGACCAGCCGTTCCGACATGCGGCCGAAGTTCTCCTCGTACCTGTCCACGCTCGCCAGGTCGGTGACCTGGAAGGCGTGTTGCCAGAATTCGTGGTATCCGCGGTAGAAGGTTCGCAGCTTCGCACGGTCGGGCAGGAACGCGGTTCCCATGACCATCATCAGTTGGGAGGCGATACCGAGCAGGACCGTGCGCAGGTGCGTGTTGGCCTGGTCCAGGATGCTCAGCACCAGGTCGCTGGAGTGTTCGAAGTGCCATTCGGCGAGTTCGATGCCTCGTGGGCCCCCGTATTTGGCGTACTCGGGTTCGTAGGGCAGGAAGGCATAGGAGTTGTTCTCCCGGAGCGGCATGGGGCCGTCACTGCCGTAGCGTTCGACCCGTTCCTCCTCGGAGTACTCCAGTCGGAACATGTCCTCATACATCTCGAGCAGGAACTCGGAGTCGTAGTCGTACAGCGCCGGCCGCCGCTTCAAGTAGGCGGTGATGGCTTCTTCCACGGTGCGGCGGACCTCATCGGCCACTTCGGGGCTGCGTGGTTTGACACGAAACCGTACGTGTTGCCCTTCCAGCCAGTAGTTGATGAAGAAGAAGCGTTCCAGGAGATCGCGTTCACGGAGCTCGCGGACCACCGGTCGCAGGCACTCCGTCAGGACGGGGCGGGAGTCCGCCGCATAGAAGATGTGGACGGCCATCCACTCGGCACCGTCGTCGGTCGGTCTCATCCTTCACATCTCGCCTTCTCTTCGGTCGGACCCGGCCTTGGGGGTCCTGGTGATCTCCACCGTCTGCTCGGTGACGTATGCGCCGTCCTCACCCCGAAGCCACAGATCGTCGGGGTCGGGAAGCATCTCGGTCATCACCACGCGCCGTTCCGCCTTGGTGGCCATGTGGTCCAGTGACTGCAAGGAGAAGAAGCTGTCGAAGTCCACGTACTGGGGTTTGGTCGGATGGGTCGGCCCGGCCTCCTCCCCCTCATCCCGGCCACCCAGCACCGTGTCGACGGCGGCGAACACTCTTCGTGGCAGCCCGTTGTCGCGGCGCCACTGCTGCCAGGCAAGGAACCACTCCGCGTCGCCCTGTCCCTTGGTGCGGCGGGGCAGGTGGGAGGGCTTCATCTTCCAGGTGTGTCTGGCCAGTACCAGGTCGCGGTAGCGCACACGAGGGTGACCGCCGATCGGTGAGTC
>DXDP01000110.1 GCA_019115445.1 Candidatus Nocardiopsis merdipullorum | reverse complement strand
GACGCCGTGGCCAGGGAAACCCCGGCATGTGCGGCGACCTGCTCAAGCGTCACGTAACCGGACTCCACGCAGTTACCTTTCCTGCTGCCACCGTTTTCGGAAAATCCTTTTCCCAGTAGAGTAACCGAGTTCTTGGACTGGTTATTTGTCGATGTCCGCCCGGACCTGCGCGGACATCTGTGTGCGCCACGTGCGGCGGGGGTTCCACCCCAAGGCTGTGCGAGCGTTTTGCGAGGAGAACACGGCCTGTCCGTCGGCCAGTGCGGGTGCGGTGGCCGCCGTGGTCGGGTGGTGTTGGGGCAGCAGGGTGTCCACCGGGCCGGGGGAGAGCGGGTCCGGGGCCATGGCGTTGAAGGTCCGGCCCTGGGTGAGGCGGTCGGGGTTTTCCACGATCAGGGCGAACAGTTCGGCGGCATCACGTGCATCGACGTAGTTGAACAGCGACACTGCTGCCAGCGCCGGGTCGCGCAACCGTTCCGACATGGTGTGCCCCTGTTGGGTGGGGGCCCCTTCCCATTCCTCGGGAGCAACCACATAACCGGGTCGTACGCAGGAAAGTACACATGAGGGGCTGGTGCGTGCCAGGCAGCGCACGGTCTCTTCGATGATGGCCTTGCTCAGTCCGTAGGCGTGCCAGGGTTCGACCGGGTGGTTCTCGTCCAACGGCAGGTAGCGCGGTGTCCAGGTGGGGGTGTTGTACCCGTAGACGGTCGGGCTGGAGGCGGCCACGGCCGAGCGTGCCCCGTGTGTGATGGCCGCCGAGAGTACCTCCCAGGCCAGCAGTGTGTTGATGCGCAAGGTGTCGGCGTCCGGCCGGGCGAAGGGCACCGCGATCCCGGCCAGGTGGATCACGGCCTCGGGTCGGGTGCGGCTGAAGACGTCTTCGCGCTGAAAGGGGTCGAGCAGGTCGGCGACCACCCCCTCCACGGGTGGGTCGAAGGGGGAAACAGCGGTGTCCACGGAGGTGACGTGGTGGCCGCGCAGGACCAGACCGGCAACGACGCTGCGACCGAGCCTGCCTGCCCCTCCGGTGACGAGGACGCGCATGGGTGTGGGTTTCCTTTCCGTGCCCCGGGTGTGGGGGCGTTGTCCGTGGTCGCGGTTGCAGGGCGGTTCAATTCAGGGACAGAACCGTCTTTGCCAGGTCCTCGAGCCGGTCGGGGTGGCCATCACACACCGCGGTTCGCAGTGTTCTTTCCACGGTCTTTTCGGCGGGCAGGGGGAGGCGCTCCTCCCAGGCCAGGGCCGGTCCCAGGCCCGGGTACTCCTTGGCCCGCAAAAACCACGGATCGATGTGTGGCCCGGGTTGGCAAAACAGCAAGGTCCAGTTCCGGCCGGTGTGGGTGGTGCCGGTCAGGGCCAGCCAGGGGGAGCGGGAGCCGTGCAGGGCCTGTTCGCCGTGCAGCCCGTCGGCGCCGGTGCACTGTGGTGGGGTCGGGCCCAGTGGGGCCCGCCAGAACAGGCCTCCGTAGCCGGCTCCGGGGCGGCCGTTGGTGGCCGGGCTGCCAACGCTCAGGTCCGTTCCCGAGGTGTTGTGCAGGCGTACGCGCACATCCAGGACCCAGGCTTGCCTGTTCAGATCGTGTGCGCGCACAGTGCGTTCCTCCCGCAGCAGTTCGTTGCCGTCGGGGTCGGTCCAGGACAGTTCCTGCACACTGTGGTCATTTTCGCGTACGTGCCAGGACAGGTGTTCTTGACGGCCGTGATTGTCCAAAAGCACCGATCCCCGATCGGGCGTGAAGGTGCGTCCTCCCCAGAAGCTGGTGCCGGACACATCGGGCACGGCCATGCTCACGCCCAGGTGGTGTCGGTGGTCGTCGGGGTATTCCTCGGTGACGGTGGTGCCCCCGTGTGTGCGGACCGGGTGAAGGTAGGGGCGCGGGGACAGGGTGGGCTCGACCTCGGTGCCGTCACGGTGCACGGCCAGGACGGTGCCGTTCAAGGACAGGTTCACGGGTTTTCCTCCACCACGGATGCATGGACCGAGTCTTCCCGGGTGGCGGGCTTCCATGCGGGGTCGAGCTCGGAGAACAGGGACAGGGTCTTGGCGCTGCGTTGCACCAACTCCGAGATGCCCGTGACCAGGTCGTGGGTGCCGCCGAAGATGTCTTGGACGGTGTGCAGCTCTTGGGGGACCGGGACCGGGTCGGGGGCGAGCCGCACCGCCTCGACCACGTGTGTGAAAGCTCGTGTGACCGAGGGTGGCACCAACAGCGGTTCGCCCTGCCCCACGTGGGCCAGCAGGTTCTCCATCAGGCCGGTGCGCTGATGGGTGGTGGTGACCGGCTCCTGCCCGTCACGGTGCAGGGTGAGGCGGTCCAGGGTGTAGTCCAGCTCGATACTGCCCCGGTCACCGTGCACGATCAGACGCGGTGGGGTACTCACGGGCGCACAGAGGCTGACGGCGATCGTGATGGGTGTGCCGTTGGCCGCATGGACCCGAACACAGGAGGTGTCGTCGGCCTCGATGGGACCTGCCCGGTACAGTTCGAGCTCCACCGCATCCGGTTCCTGTTCGTGGGTGCCGGTCAGAGCCAGAGCGGTGGCCACGGCGTGTGCGAACGGGTTGGTCAACGCACCGTCGACCACGTCGCGTCCGCGCAGGCGGCGTCGCCCCGCCCACGGAGCACGAGCATAGTAGTGGGAGGTACGTGCCCAGGCTCCGTGGCCCCCGATACCTTGCACTGTGCCGATGGCACCGTCGGCCATCAGGGAGCGCACCTTTTCAAGAGCGTGCGATCCCAGGCTCTGGAAGCCGACCTGGCAGGCCAGTCCGGAGCCGGCCACGGCTTGGGTGAGTTCTTCGAATTCGGCCAGAGTGGCGGTGGTGGGTTTTTCCAGCAACAGGTGGGAACCGTGCTGGAGTGCGGTACGGGCCAGGGGCAGATGGGTGTGGATGGGGGTGACCACGATGGTGACCTGGGCCTTTGTGGCCTCCAGGGCCTGGTCCAGATCGGTGAAAGCAGGGACCGGTCCATGACCTTCGAGGCTGTCGTCGGGTCCGGGAGGGTCGGTGTCACACACACCGGCCAGTCGGACGGCCCCGGATTCGACCAGGGGGAGGAGTTTTCGTAGGTGGGAGCGCCCGTGGCCGTGGATACCCACGAGCAGAACAGGAAGGGGAAGGTTCATGTGAATCCTTTCGAGGAAACCCCGGCCTTCAGGCCGGGGAGGAATCGAACCCCTGCGGAACAGGACAGGAAACGGAGATTCGCCCCCAGGGCGGATCGCCGCTCACAGGAATCGCCGAACCCGTACATCCACGCCCGAGCCGGTGCTGGTCTGACGTGCGTCGGGTCGGGCGAGAACCAAGTCCGAGCCGACCTACCGCCGGGCCGGCGGGAAGTGATGTCTGTGGAGCTGATGTAAGACCGATGGGCGGTACACCGTCCCCCGCCGTTAATTCGGGTCGGCAACC
>DXDP01000109.1 GCA_019115445.1 Candidatus Nocardiopsis merdipullorum | reverse complement strand
TTCGTCATCATGGATTTCCCGAACACCGTCGACCCTTCCGTGGTGTACCTGGAGACCGACACTGATGGTCTCTACCTGGAAGAGGTCGATGAGGTCGCACGGTATCGCAAGCTGTTCGACCACCTACGCCTCACGGCGTTGCTGCCGGAGGACACCCTTGTCAGACTACGAGAAGTGACTTGATATGAAAGACCGTTCAATTCCCGCTGACCTGTTCCGCAAGTCGTCCTACTCGCAGCCGCAAAACTGCGTGGAGGTCGCTGATTTGGTGCACGGATCGGCTATGCGCGACACCCAGAACCGTGAACTCGGGCACCTGCTTTTCGCTTCTATGGAGTGGGCTGGTCTGGTGGCCACGGTGAAGGCTTCCGACCTGTAGCCGCAACGTAGTAAGGCCCCGGCCGGGTTCGGTCGGGGCCTTACTACGTTCAATTCCCGGTGTCTACTGTACCCCGCGGATAGGGAGCGTGAAAGCTCAGCCGGTATCGCGTATACGTGCCAGGTGCCAAAGCATGGTGGATACGGTCACCCCGACGTGCATAGCGAATTGCACGAGCGTGCACACCCCCTGTCGGTCGCCGACGCCGCTCCTCGGAACGTCCGTCAACGCACACGGAACGGCTCGGCCACGTCCTCCCGCAGGGTCAACCCGTGCCCGGGCCGACCGGAAACACCCGGCCGCAAGTACCCCCCGGAAGGGTCGAGCGCCCCGTGGAACAACCAGGTCTCGATCCGGACATGGTCGTGGAACCACTCGACGTGCCGCAGATTGGGTGCAGCCGCACCCACATGGGCGTGCAGATGGGGAGCACAGTGGGCCGACACCCCCAGACTCGATGCCTCCGCCAACGCGGCGGCCCTCAACCAGACGGTGACACCACCGCAGCGGGTCACGTCGATCTGGAGACAATCCACCGCTTCGGCGGCCAACATGTGCCCGAAGTAGGTCAAGTCGTAACCGTACTCCCCAGCAGCCACATCGGTGGCGGAGACGGCCCGCACCTGGGACAGCCCTTCCAGGTCGTCGGAGGAGACCGGTTCCTCGAACCAGGTCACCCCCTCCCCGTCGAGACCACGTGCCACCCGGATCGCCTGCTTCCGGGAGTAGGCGCCGTTGGCGTCGGTGAAAAGCTCCACGCCCTCTCCGATGCTTCTCCTCGCCTCGGCCACACGTTCCAGGTCGCGGCCCTGCCTCGTCCCCCACTCCTCCCCGATCTTGATCTTCACCCGCGGGATCCCTTGCTCCTCGACCCACCCGCGGAGCTGGGCGTCCTGGCGTGCCGCACCGTAGGTGGTGAACCCGCCGCTGCCGTAGACGGGAACCTCCGCCCGGGCCGCCCCGAGCAGCTGTGACAGCGGCAGGTCCAGCAGGCGCGACTTGAGATCCCACAAGGCGATGTCCACCGCGGAAAGCGCACCGGAGACCAAACCCGGCCGACCCGCGTTGCGCACGACCGTGTTCATCGCATCGTTCACGGCGGCCGTGCCCCAAACGCTCCGGCCCACCACGACATCGGCCAACTGGTCCTCGATGACCTGTGCGGTGGCCGGCGCCCCATAGGTGTACCCGAGCCCCACCACCCCCTCGGACCGGACATGGACCAGGACCAAGGTCGTGGAGTGCCAGGTCAGTGTCCCGTCCGCCTCGGTCTCATCGCACGGAACGGTGTAGACGGCCGTGCCGATCTCTTCCACGATCGGCTCCGGCCCGCCTTGCTCTGTCGGGGACATCGAACCCTCCGAGCCTGTCCACGATGATGCGCGTCAGCTCTTGCCCCGGGACGCACGCCCCGGCAAGAATTCCTGCATCTTGCCCTTGGTTCCCTCACGAAGGATCCCAAGGCTTGCGCTGTCACCGTGCAGGATCGCCGAGGTCATCGACTCGATCTGTTCGAGAGAGGCGTGCGGCGGGATCGGTGGGACATCCGGGTCGGTACAGAAGTCGAGTACGAAGGGTCGGTCCGCTCCCAGCGCCCGGTGCCAGGAACTTTTGACGTCCCCCGCCTTTTCCACCCGCGCCCCGTCGAGCCCGATGAGTTTGGCGAAATCGGCGTAAGGAATGTCCGGCAAGGACTGCGAGGGCAGGAACTGCGGTGCTCCGTTCATGGCCCGCATCTCCCACGTGACCTGGTTCAGGTCTTGGTTGTTGAGCACGGCCACGATCAACCGTGGGTCCTCCCACCTCTCCCAGTACTTGAACATGGTGATCAGTTCGGCCATACCGTTCATCTGCATGGCACCGTCACCCACAAGGGCGATGACGGGACGATCCGGGTGAGCGAACTTGGCACCGATGGCGTAGGGCACCCCCGGCCCCATCGTCGCGAGCGTGCCCGAAAGTGAACCCCGCATGTTCCCGCGGATCCGCAGGTGCCGCGCGTACCAGTTCGCGGCCGAGCCCGAGTCGGAGGTCAAGATCACGTCCTCGGGAAGCAGCGAGTCCAGGGCGTGCACGACGTACTCGGGGTTGATCGGGTCGGCGGTCACCTTGGCCCGGCGCTGCATGACCTTCCACCAGTGACCGTTGTCCTTCTCGATCTTCTTGCGCCAGGACTTACGTTTCTTGCTGCGCTTGAGCTGCGGAAGCAGGGCAGTGAGGGTTTCCTTGGCGTCCCCGACGAGGTTGACCTCGAAGGGGTAGCGCAGACCGATCATGTACGGGTCGATGTCGATCTGCACGGCCCGGGCCTGATCCAGCGGCGGCATGAACTGGGTGTAGGGGAAGCTGGAACCCACCATCAGCAACGTGTCGCAGTCACGCATGAGTTCGTAGGAGGGGCGCGTCCCCAACAGCCCGATCGAACCGGTCATGTAAGGCAGGTCGTCGGGCAGCACGTCCTTGCCCAGCAGGGCTTTGGCCACCCCGGCGTCCAGGAGTTCGGCGACCTTCTTGACCTCCTCCTTCGCCCCGGCGGCGCCCTGCCCCACCAGGATGGCGATCTTCTCCCCCTCGTTGAGCACCTGTGCCGCGTGGGCGATGTCCGACGATTTCGGGATGGGTCTGGGAAAGGAGATGCCGAGACTGGAGGGCACCATCTTGAAGTCGTGGGTCGGTGGAGAGTACTCCAACTCCTGCACGTCGGCGGGGATGATGATCGCGGTCACCGTTCCCCTGGCCAAGGAGGTACGCATCGCCCTGTCGATGACGTTGGGCAGCTGCTCTGGGACGGTCACCATCTCGCAGAACTCGGAAGCAACGTCCTTGTAGAGGTTGACCAGATCGATCTCTTGTTGGTAGGAGCCACCCATGGCGGTCCTGTTGGTCTGTCCCACGATCGCCACCACGGGGACATGGTCCAGTTTGGCGTCGTAGAGACCGTTGAGCAGGTGAACCCCGCCGGGGCCGGACGTGGCGGCGCACACCCCGACCTTCCCGGAGAACTTCGCGTAGCCGACCGCTTCGAAAGCCGCCATCTCCTCGTGCCGGGCCTGGATGAACACCGGGTCGTTGTCCGCGCGTTCCCACGCGGCGAGCAGTTCGTTGATGCCGTCACCCGGATAGGAGAAGACGTGTTCGACGTCCCACTCGCGAAGCCTTTGCAGTACGTAGTCCGAGACCTTGACCGTCATGGATTCCCCTCGTTCCTTCATGCTGGGCCGACCGGAGACCCGGTGGCGTGTCCGGTGGTTCGTTCGTCGTTTCGGGGGTTGCTCACCTGGCTCGGCGTGCCCGTATCCAGGCCCCGAGCGTGGTGGCCGCGACCGCGGCGAGCGTGAGTGTGGTGAACAGGAGCGCACCTTCCGGCAAGGGGCGTGGACCCTTGTCGCTTTCTCGGTGCCTTTCGGGCTCTGCGGGTTCCGGTAGGGCGTCCGCCATGACCTCGGCCAGGTGGACGGGGTGTCGTCCGGTCGTCCCGTGCTCGATCTGAGTACGGCAACTGAAGCCGTCCGCGAGGATCAGGGCGTCGGTGTCCGCGTCTCGGACCGCGGGAAGGACACCGTATTCACCGACGGACATCGACAGGTCGTAGTGTTCGCGTTCGAAACCGAAGTTGCCCGCGAGCCCGCAACACCCTTCGTCGAGGACATGCGCGTCGATCCCGGCACGGCGCATCAGCTCCCGGTCGGCGTCGAACTTGGTGATGGCGTGCTGGTGGCAGTGGGTCTGGACCGTGGCTTGACGGTCCAACCGAGGGGGCTGCCAGTCCTCGGCCTTCAGCAGTAGTTCGGAGAAGGTGTGGACCTGCCGGGCCAGGCGTGCCGCGTCCTGGTCCCGGTCGAGCAGTTCGGTGAGGTCGGTGCGGAAGACGGCCGTGCACGACGGTTCCAGCCCCACGACCGGGGTTCCGGCCGTGATCCACGGGCGCAGCACCTCGAGGGTACGGCCCAGGACACGTTGTGCCGTCTTGAGCTGGCCGGTGGAGATCCAGGTCAGCCCGCAGCACACGGTCTCGGTCGGGACAGCCACCCGAAACCCTGCGTCCTCCAGTACACGGACCGCGGCCTTGGCGATGTCCGGGTGGAAGTTGTTGCTGAAGGTGTCGGGCCACAGCACAACCGCCCGTGGATCGCTCGGGTCGGGTTCGGGCAGTTCACGTGCGCGCCACCACTCGACGAAGGATTCGCGCGCGAACTTCGGGGCCTGGCGTTGGGCCGTCACACCGGCCATCTTCTTGCCCAACCGGGACAGTCCGGGTGTGTGCAACCCTGCGTTGACCGCGCGGGGGGCAAGGCGTGCCAGCCGCGCCCACACGGGCAGCCATCCCAACGAGTAGTGGGCGGCGGGGCGTAGTCGCCCTTGGTAGTGGTGGGAGAGGAACTCTGCCTTGTAGGTGGCCATGTCGACACCGACCGGGCAGTCGCTCTTGCATCCCTTGCACGCCAGGCACAGGTCGAGCGCGTCATGTACCTCTTTGGAGCGCCACCCGTCGTCGATCGCGGAGTCCTCGTGCCCGTTCAACATCTCGAAGAGGAGTCGGGCCCGGCCCCGGGTGGAATGTTCTTCCTCCCCCGTCGCCCGGTAGGAGGGACACATCACACCCCCCGTGTGTGAGCGGCAGTTCCCGGCACCGACACAGCGCAGGACCGCCCGCCTGAAGGAATGGTTGTCCTCCTCGTAGGCGAAGTGGGTTTCGGGATCATGGGGGCGCCATTGCGAGCCGATACGGAGGTCGTCGACCATCGGCGCGGGCAGGGTGACCTTGCCCGGGTTCATCTTGTTCTCCGGGTCGAACAGTTCCTTCATCTCGGCGAAGACGCCGACGATCCGGTCACCGAACATCAGGGGGAGGAGCTCTCCCCTGGCTTGGCCGTCACCGTGCTCCCCCGAGAGGGACCCCCCGTAGGAGGCGACCAGTTCCGCCGCTCGAAAGAGGAAGGCGCGAAAGTCGGCGACGCCCCCACCGTCCTGGATCCGGAAAGGGATACGGGTGTGTACGCACCCGTGGCCGAAGTGGCCGTAGATCGAGGGGTGGTCGTACCCGAACTCCGTGAAGAGTTCTTTCAAATCACGCAGGTAGTCACCGAGCCGGTCCGGGGGTACCGCCGAGTCCTCCCACCCCGGCCAGGTGTCCTGTCCTCCCGGAGGGCGGGCGGTCACACCGAGCCCGGCCTCCCGCGCCTTCAGGATCTTCTGCTCCTGGGAGGGGTCGTCGGAGAAAGTGACGCTCCGGTCCTGTTCGTCAAGGCCCAACGCACCCAGCAGATCGTGGACCTGCCCCTCGACTGCCTCCTGCTCCTGCCCGCTGAACTGTACGAACAGCCAACTCTCCCCTTCCGGGAAGCGGCTGAGGGGTTCGAGGTAGGCCTGCTCCTCGAACATCAACTCGGCCATACGGCTGTCCAGTGCTTCCAGCAGGAGCGGGTCACTGTGTTCCAGGACGCGGGGGACGTCGTCCGCGGCCGCACAGATGTCCTCGTAGCCGAGCACCACCATCGCCTCATGGCGCGGGACCGGTACCAGCTCCAGTTCGGCGCGCAGAACGGTGACGAGGGTCCCCTCGCTTCCGACGAGCGCCTTGGCCAGGTCGAACCCCTGCTCCGGCAGGAGGGAGTCCAGGTTGTATCCGGAGACCCGCCGGGGGATGTCCGGGAAGTGGTCGCGCACGCTCTCGGCATGGCGGTCGATGAGCTCACGCAGCCCCTGGTGGATCTCGGCCCGTCGTCCGCCGTCCTCGATGATCTCCTCGAGTTCCTCGTCCGAGGTTCGCCCCACCCAGAAGCGTGCTCCGTCGTAGGTGAGGATCTCCAACCGGCGTACGTTGTCCACCGTCTTGCCGTAGGCCTGGGCCGTGGCACCACACGAGTTGTTGCCGATCATGCCCCCCAGGGAGCAATGGCTGTGGGTGGAGGGTCTGGGGCCGAACTCGAGTTCGTGCGGGCCGAGCAGACGATTGAGCTCGTCGAGGACGATCCCCGGCTCCACCACACAGGTCTTCTGTTCGGTGTCGACGGAGATCAAACGGTTGCAGTACTTCGTCCAGTCGATGACGACGGCGGCGTTGGTGCACTGCCCTCCCAGGCTGGTTCCACCACCACGGGAGAGGACGGGGGCACCGAATCGGGCACACACCTCGACCGCGGTCGCTCCCGCGTCGACATTACGAGGAATGACCACCCCAAGAGGCACTTGGCGGTAATTGGAGCTGTCCGTGGAGTAGGCTCCGACGCTCCCCCCGTCGAAACGGACTTCACCGTCGACCTGCTGGCTCAATTCCTCCTGGAGTGCCCCGATGTCCACGGGGGTTACTTCGTTGTCCGACGCACCTGGTCCTGCGATTTTCCGCATGCCCGGAGGCATGCCCGCCGGACAATGATGTGACTCAGAAAAATCCTCCGAGTAAGTAAAATATTATTCAATACGAGTAAAGGATCTAATACTGTCCGGGACGTGGGGCGGAAAGGACATGGGTCGGACCACACTTCTGCACGGACTTCGAACACGGGTCGACCACGTCGCTGTATCGGTGACGCGCCTGGCCTACGGTGGTGCCGCGACGACATGGCACCACGGACAGCCTCTGTCTTCGGCCCACGCCAAAAGCGGTGTGCAAAGTGTTCGTTCACCTTTGACGTCGAAGTTATTTCCCGCGTAAAAGGGTTACCATCGCCACTCAAGAACATGATGGTTGAAGAGGATGCCGGTTTTCGAGGCTTCCGCTCGTCAGATGCGCGAGTCGGGCAATGCAGAGGGAACTCCGGACAGTAAATTTATGGGACATCTTCCTTACACAGCATCTCTTTCTCCCTCATTTTCCACCCGTCGGGGGATAGGGTGCGAACCGTAGGACCCACCCGATATACCCGGAAAGCAGAAGGGAAAGAAACATGCTTCCTGCCATTCACCGCCGGCGAGCAATCCCCACTCAGTGGTCTCCGATGTCCGATTACGAGGACCTCTACGAACGCATGGGGAGACTCATGGGGGCCACCCTGGGAGAGCCCTCACAGCTCGATGTGTGGACCCCACTGGCAGACGTGTCGGAAACCACGGATTCCTACAAAGCGGAAATCGAGATTCCGGGGCTGACCAAGGACGACATCGAAATCCACATGGACGGTAATGAACTCATCGTCACCGGGGAGAACCGAAAAGAGGAGAAGGCCGAGGAAAAGGGGAAGCGCACGCATCACCGCACCCGCCGCTACGGCAGGTTCGAGTACCGCACGCTCCTGCCCAACGACATCGACCCCGAACGGGTATCGGCCAACCTCAAGCACGGGGTCCTGCACCTGACCATCCCCAAGAGTGACCAGAACCAGTCACGGCGCATCGCCATCGACCAGGAGTGAAGCAACTCCGTGAACCGTGCCGGTCGTTCCCACGGTCGGCACGTTCATGAAAATCCGTGGGCCGCACGTCACCGAGCGACGTGCGGCCCACCGCCTTTACTCACCGCCCCCACCGTTTCCCGGATTCTCCTTCCGATCATTTTGATCAACCGGTGGACAAGTTTCGTCCCCCATTTTTCGTACGTATTTCCGGTGAAGGAAACAAAGGATCGGCGCCCTGCGTAGAAAATATGTGCCGCTTCGAAGAGAAGGACCCCTGTTGTTCCTTTCAGGGAAGACATAGGGTGTGCG
>DXDP01000108.1 GCA_019115445.1 Candidatus Nocardiopsis merdipullorum | reverse complement strand
GCCGTCAAGCTCGGACCGTCGATCCTGTTCAGCCCTTTGGTGAACTCGGTCGCCGGTCGGTTGGACCGGCGGTGGACCATGGTCGTTGGTGATGTGCTGCGCGGCCTTCTCTACGTTTCCATCCCGGTCGGTGGCCTGCTGTGGCCCGGTTTCGCCCTGCAGTGGCTGCTCATCGCGAGCCTGCTCGCCGAGGTCGTCGCTCTGTTCTGGACCCCGGCCAAGGATTCCTCCGTCGCCGGCCTGGTGCCGAAGAAGCTGCTGGGCCAGGCCGGCCGGCTCAATCTGCTCGCCGCCTACGGCACCGCAGCGCCGGCCGCCCTGTTGTTCGCGGCGCTGGCCTCCATCAGCAACCTGCTGGGTGCGCTGGTGCCGTCCATGGCCGACCCCGAGGCGGATGTCGCCCTCTACCTCAACGGCCTCACGTTCTTCGTCGCGGCGATCGTCGTCCTGGGATTGCCGATCTCCAAACACAACCCCGGGACGGAGGGTGCCGGGCAGACCCGGGACAGCAACATCCTGCGCTCGGTGTTCACCGGTCCCCGCCATGCCGGGGGCACCCCGCTCCTGCGCGGACTGGTCATCGGCATGCTCACCGCGGTCACCGCAGGGGGTGTGGTCGTCGGGGTGGGCCGGGCACACGTCGCGGTGTTCGGGGCGGGCAACGCCGGGTTCGCCGTGCTCTTCGCAGCGGTCTTCGGCGGCATGGCGCTCGGTGTGATCACGGGCCCCCGTGTCCTGAAGCAGTTCAGCCGACGTCGCATGTTCGGGCTCACCCTGGTCCTGGCGGGGATCGCCCTGTTCTTCGCCGGAGCGGTGTGGGACATGGTGCTCAGCGCCGTCCTTGCTCTGGTGTTCGGCTTCTTCTCCGGTATGGCGGGTGTGAGCGCTCTGCGCCTGTTGGGGGAGGCCACCTCGGAGACCGCACGGACACACAGGGAAGAGGAGGAGCACCGGACACGGGCATTGGCGTTCCTGCACGGGGCCGCACGCATCACCCTCCTGGTGGCCGGTGTGAGCGCGCCGGTATTTGCGGGCCTGGTCGGGAACCACATGCTTCCCGTCGGTGAACAGCTCAGTTACCAACTCCAGGGCAGCGGCGTCGTCCTCATGGGTGTGGGGCTGCTCGCCCTGATCATCGCCCTGGTGTGCCACAGCCTGGTCAACCGGAACGACCCCGAGGCCGGCCCCGGACTGCTTCCGGAACTGTTCGCCGCGTTGCGTGGTGTCACGCCCGGGGACGAGGAGGAAGCAGAACCCGCAGCCACCGGTGCGTTCATCGTCATCGAAGGCGGTGAGGGCGCGGGTAAGTCCACACAGGTGCGTGAGCTGACGGTGTGGCTGCGCGAACAGGGCTTCGACGTGGTGGGTACCCGCCAACCGGGTGCCACCAAGCTCGGTATGCGTTTGCGTGGTCTGCTCCTGGATCGTGAGAACACACACATCACGCCGCGTGCGGAGACGTTGTTGTACGCCGCGGACAAGGCCGACCACGTCGAGCAGGAGATCCTGCCCGCTCTGCAGCGCGGAGCCGTGGTCATCAGCGACCGTTACATCGATTCGACCCTGGCCTACCAGGGCGCGGGCAGGGAGCTGTCCGTGGACGAGATCCGCGAGGTCAACGTCTGGGCCACGCAGGGGCTGGTTCCGGACCTGACCGTGCTCCTGGACGTGGACCCGGAGGAAGGCCTGTCCCGCCTGGGAGGGCCCACCGACCGGATCGAGTCGGAGTCGGCGGACTTCCACAACCGTGTGCGCAAGGGCTTTCGGGCACTGGCCGAGGAGCACCCGGAGCGCTATCTGGTGCTGGATGCACAAGAACCACACGAGCAGGTCACCCGGGAGATCCAACGTCGGGTGCGGAGTCTGTTGCCGGACCCGGTTCCCAGCGGTGCCGAAGAGGTCACCGGAATGATCCCGATCATCCGCAACGACTGAGACATGAGGCACAAGAGGGCCCGACACCGGTGGGAATCGGTGTCGGGCCCTCGCTCTTCCTCCGAGGTCAGGAGACGGTCAGGGACCACTCCCCGATCGCGTTCACCTGGATGATCGAGGTGTTCGGGGGGAGGGGGTCGGTCGACTCGTAGTCACCGACCTCGTCGGCGATGGTGTCGTAGAGCCCGCTTTCCAGATCGAACACCCAGACGACGAAGTACCTGTCGCCCGTGTGCTCGATGGTCAGCTCACGGTTGGTGACTTCCCAGTCGAGCAGGAAGATCTCGCTGCTCACACCCTCCACGGGCTGGTCCGGGTCGGTCCAGGAGGCCGCGGTGCTGAGCGGCTCCAGGGTGATCGTCCAGGAGGTCGCGGTGCTCAGGACCTCCAACTGAGTGGTTTCCTCCTCGTAGCGCGGATGGAAGTGGTACAGCAGGCGATCGAATCCTTCGGCCGCGCTCCCCATCGCTCCGCTGGGGTCGCCGTTGCGGTCCCTCAGGTTGACGTGGGTGTAGTCGTCGCCCTCGATCGTGGCGATGCGTGGATCGCTGTGGGGTTCGTCGAGATCGATGATCTCGTCGCCGCTGCCGGTGTAGACCTGAGTCTCCGGGTCGTCGGCCGGGCCGCCGAAGGGGTTGTCGGCGCCCTCGTCCTCGACGGTCTCCGAGGACTCGTCCTCAGGGGCGGTGGTTTCGGAGGTACCGAGGGAGGCGGAGGCCGTGTCCTCGTCGTCTCCGGTCGGCAGCACGATGATCGCGCCGATGACGAGGGCGAGCACGAGGGCCGCCGCTCCCGCGCCGATGCTGATCTTGGTCCCGGTGGACATGCCCTGCTTCCGCGGGGGTTCTCCGGGGGCGTTCGGCCGCCGGCCGTGGGGAGGCTGCCCGGGCGGGGGACCGTACGGGGGTTGTCCCGGAACCTGGCCTGCCTGCGGGTGAGGGGGCCCCGGGGGTCCTCCTGCTGGGGGCTGTCCCGGGAAGGGGGAGGGGGATTGGTCATGCGGGTGCTCCGGTTCGTTGCTCGTTCGGTGGACGTATTCACGCTAACGATCGAATCCACCACGTAGAGCAACGAACCGGGCATTGCTCAGGAGACGGTTAGACTCCACTCGTCCTCGGCCGCCACCTCGAGGAGGGTGGTCCCGGGGGGCAGGGTGACGGTTGCTTCGTAGGGTCCGATCTCGTTGACCAGCAGCTCGAAGTTTCCTTCGTTCAGGTCCATGGCCCAGATGGCGAAGTTCGACTCACCGTTGTGTTCCGCGACCACATCCTCCCCGGAGACGTCCCAGTCGACGGAGTAGATCTCGCTGTTCTGCCCCTCCAAGGGCTCGTCGGGGTCGGTCCAGGGCACCGCGCTGCTGATCGGTTCCAGGGTGACCGTCCAGTCACCCATGCTGGTCACCTGGATCGCGACGATGTCGTCGTGTTCTTCGAAGGAGAAGTGGTTGTACAACACACGGTGGGTCTCGCCGTTTCTGCTGCCCGCCGACGCGTAGGTCTCGTCGTTGGGCCCGAGCAGGAACACGGAGGTGAACTCATCGG
>DXDP01000107.1 GCA_019115445.1 Candidatus Nocardiopsis merdipullorum | reverse complement strand
GCCCCCCGAAGGAGCGGGCGTCACCATGCGCAGGGGTCAGACCTTGCGCCACTTCGGGACCCAGGCGCCGTCGTGCACCTCGTAGTCGCCGAAGAGCGCCGGGGCCTCCTCCTTGAGCGCTTGGCCGATGAGGTGGAACAGCAGGCGGATCTCCTCCTCCGCGCCGGGCGCGGTACGGGCCTCCAGCGTGTGCCGCAGGGTGCGCACGTTCGCCGTCCACACCAGACCCGTCGCCACGCCCTCGGGGGCGAAACGCCGCATGAACGAGGTCTTGTGCTTCTTCTCGGCGAACTTCACGCCCTCGTCGTCCAGACCGAAGTGCTCTGCCATCCAGAACTGGAACTCCTCCATCTTCCGGAGCATCTCCGTGGCGCGTTCCATGAGTTCGGGGTCCTTCTCGGCCCAGTCGGGGAACCAGAACGGCAGGTCGGTCAGGCGCACAAAGCGCAGTGACTCCTGGGACACGGCCACACCGGGGCGGTGTCGAATGAGTTCATGGGTCAGCACGCGGCTCACGTTGTGCAGCACGAAGCTGAAGCTGATGTGCTCCAGCACGGACCCGTGCATGCTGGCCAGGAGGTTGCCAAGGTATGCGTCCTGGTCCTTGCGCACCCGTGTGACGTTGGGGTTCAGACCCGGCTCCCAGGAGCGGTAGCACAGGCGTCCGGCGAACTCGGCGAGGTTTTGCGGGTCGTTGAGGTGGGCGTCGAGTTCACCTCGGTCGAACCGTTCCAACCACGCCTGGCCACCGACCTCCTCGAGGTAGTCGGTGATCGCCTCGTAGTCCACCTGTGGACGCGCGACCAGACGCACTTGCGGCTCGACCCTTTGCACTGTCTTCCTCCCGTTCGTGAACCCCACCCCGGGCACGCGGGACCGCCGTGACCTGGGTCTTCACGGGCACGGAGGGCAAGTCCGGGACGGGGCTTTTCAGACCCGTACGAGGGTACTACGCCCCACTCCACGGGTGCTCGGTGGGAAGGTCAAAGGCCGTAGAAGTAACCGGGGACGAGGAACAGGCCGACGACGATGGCGATGATCCCCCACAGGAGTTGACCGCGAAGGACACCAAGAACGCCGGACACAAGAACGACGATGCCGAGAATTGTCAGTATCAGTCCCATACACAACCCCTGTCCGGCAACGAAACAATCAAACTTCGCCACGGCATGCACTTGAGGGTCGTTGTTTCCCGTACAGGTCAGTCGTTTGCGGGGGCGCCGCTCACGCCCCCGCGGAGGTCTTCATCGTCGGGCCAGGTGCAATGCCCGGGCGAGGATGTCCTCACCGACACCCGCGGTGAGGATGGACTCGGGGTGGAACTGCACGGCGGACCAACGCGCGGTCGGGTCCTCGATCGCCATCACCATCGGCTCCTCGCCGGGATCACCGTCCAGCACAGCGGTGACCTCGTAGTTCTTCACCAGTTCGGTGACGGTGTAGGCGGAATGGTATCGGGCCGCGGGGAATGTCTCCCGCCCCAGGCCGGTGAGCAAATGCCCGCCCGTGACCCGGACTCGGCCGGGCTTGCCGTGCACGGGCTCGTCCAGGGCACGTAGCTCTCCCCCGGCGTGCTCGACCATGCCCTGCAACCCCAGGCACACCCCGAACACGGGCAGACGACGGGCTGCCAGTTCGTCGAGCAGGGCACTCATCGCAAAGTCGGCGGGCAACCCGGGGCCGGGAGAAAGGATCACCAGGTCGGGGGTCCACCGGTCCAACAGGGACGGGGCGAAGTCGTGGCGGACGGTGGTGGCCTCGGCACCGTGGCGGCGCACGTAGTCGGCAAGGGTGTTGACGAAGGAGTCCTCGTGGTCGACGAGCAGGACCTTCATGTCCCGTCCCGGCAGATCGGCGGGGTCACGTTCTTGCTCGGCGACCGGATCCGGTTCCCTCTTCTGTCCCCCGTGTTCCCCGAGTTCGAGGGTTTCCAGCAGGGCACGTGCCTTGAGGAAGGTCTCTCGTTCCTCGGCCTCGGGGTCGGAGTCGTGGAGCAGGGTGGCGCCGGCACGTACGGCGGCCACACCGCTGCGGATGTGTGCGGTACGCAGGGTCAGTCCGGTGTTCATGGAACCGTCGAAGTTGAGCGCGCCCACCGCACCTCCGTACCAGCGGCGGGGGCCGGCCTCGTGTTGTTCGATGAATCGCATCGCCCAGGTCTTGGGGGCTCCGGTGACGGTGACCGCCCACATGTGGGTGAGGAAGGCGTCCAGGGCGTCGAATTCGGGGAGCAAGGTGCCTTCGATGTGGTCGACGGTGTGGATGAGGCGGGAGTACATCTCGATCTGACGTCGACCGATGACCTTGACGCTGCCGGGTTCGCACACGCGGGACTTGTCGTTGCGGTCCACATCGGTGCACATGGTCAGTTCGGACTTCTCCTTGCCCGAGGCGAGCAGCTCCTCGATGTTCTCGGCGTCGCCGAGGGCGTCCTCACCGCGGCGGATGGTCCCGGAGATGGGGCAGGTCTCCACCCGTTGGCCGGTACCTGGCTCACCGCTGACCCGCACGAACATCTCGGGTGAGGCACCCACGAGGTATTCGTCCTCACCGAGGTTGAAGAAGAACTCGTAGGGGGCGGGGTTGCGTTCGCGCAGGAGTTCGTAAAACCGTGCCGGGGAGGAGCAACGGGAGTAGAAGCGGTGTCCGGGTACGACTTCGAACAGGTCGCCACGTCGGAACTTTTCCTTGGCCTGGGCCACCACGTGGGAGTAGGAGCCGGGTTCGGGCCCCGAGGGTGTCTTGTCGGTTGTTTCTTTGGGGGTGGTTTCGGTGGTGCGGTCCAGTCCGGCGGTGCCGGCCTCGGGGCGTCCCTTTCCGGCGGGAACGGTGAATTCGTAGGTGTGGCGCACGCACGTCTCGCGTTTGCGGTCTCGGACCACGATCGCATCGGGCAGGTGCAGGACCAGGTCGCGGTCGTCGGGGTCGCGGTCGATGTGTTGTTGGACGGGTTCGAACTGGAAGGCCAGGTCGTAGCCGAAGGCGCCGTACAGGCCGAGGTTTTCTTCCTCCGGGGAGGAGAAGGCGTCGATGAGGGCCCGTAGGGCGGTGAAGACGCTGGGGCGGCGGCTGCGTTCCTCCTCGGTGAAGAACGTCTCGGGGTCGGGTTCGGGGATGTTCACCTCGACGCGGCCGTCCTTGCGGATGTGTGGTTCTGCGACGGTGGCCAGGGCGTCGGTGACCACGGGCAGGAGGACACGGCCGCGTGCGTTGAGTGCGGTGGCGGTGACGTGGCGCCTTCGCGTGGTGATCTCCAAGCAGGGGTCGATGTAGCCCAGGTGCCAGCGGTCGTAGCGGCCGGGGTACTCCATGCCGGAGGACAGGACTCCGCCGCGGCGGTGTTCGACCGATCGGACGAGGTCGGTGAGGATCTCGGGGTCGCAGGGTTCGGTACTGCGGTGGACGGTGATTCCGCCTCGGGTGCGGTAGGAGGTGGTGGGAGCGTCACTGGGTTTCACGGCCGGTCCTTCGGGCTGTTCGGTCGGGTGGGTCACACCGGAAGGGGCCGTGGAAAAAGAGAACGACCGCCTGTCCGGGGCGGTCGCTGGTTCGGGGTGTGCGAAATCGGCGCGCCGCCTAGGGGCGGCGCCACCACTGGAGCATCTGGGTGGTTCGCATGGTCATGAGTGTAGCGGGTGTGTGCGGCTTCGGGGGATGGGTCTCGGGGTCTGTCGCCACACCGGTGAGGTGGATCCGGGGTATGCGGCGTGTTAAGCTTTCCGACCCACAGCACCCAAAAAGTAAGAAACACACCTATATAAAGGTAGGTTATCACGCTCATGGACTTGCGTCAACCTGACGCCGCGAGGCGCACCTTCGAGCAGACCGTACCGGGCGACGAGCAGGGCCGGATCGACGCAATGTATGCACGACTCGACGAACTGCGCGCACATACCGAAAGTCAGCTCTCTGCCACCCACTTGCAGGAGCAGATCGGCTATGCCGGGATCGTGGAACGTGAGACCCGCGCCCACGAGTATGCCCGTCGGCGCGCCCAGCTCGGCACGGTCGAGGAAGGCCTGTGCTTCGGGCGGATCGACATCGCCCACCCCGAGGAGGAGAACCCCGAGATTCGGTACGTGGGTCGGATCGGGCTGCGCGACACCGAACACAAGACCATCCTCGTGGACTGGCGCGCTCCGGCCGCACGCCCC
This sequence comes from Candidatus Nocardiopsis merdipullorum, assembly GCA_019115445.1. GTDB lineage: Bacteria > Actinomycetota > Actinomycetes > Streptosporangiales > Streptosporangiaceae > Nocardiopsis > Nocardiopsis merdipullorum. Next base: position 14,373 of record DXDP01000107.1, on the reverse strand, counting down.
TTCTACGCGGCCACCCCCGGGGCCCCACAGGACGTGATTCGGCGCAGGCACTTGCGTGTGCGTGGCCGCCGGGTGATCGGGGTCGACGACGAGGTCTTCGACCTGGAGGGGCTCACCGACACCGAGCGGAGCGGACTCGTCGGCGAGGCCGCTCTCCTGGCCTCCCTGAACAGCGAACGCACCGGCCGCATGGGAGACATCGTCGCCACGATCCAGGCCGAACAGGACCGCGTGATCCGTACCCGCCTGCACGGTGTACTCGTTGTGCAGGGCGGGCCGGGCACCGGCAAGACGGTCGCCGCCCTGCATCGCGCCGCGTACCTGCTCTACACCCACCGCCGGGTCCTGGAGCGGCGCGGAGTGCTCATCGTGGGCCCCAACCCGTCGTTCCTTCGCTATGTGAGTGATGTCCTGCCCTCCCTGGGTGAGACCGACGCAGTGATGCGCACCGTCGGCGAGCTGTACCCGGGTGTGCACGCCACCGCGCACGACACCCACCGGACGGCCCTTCTCAAGGGCGCACCGACCATGGTCGAGCTGGTGCGGGCGGCCGTACGTGACCGTCAGCGCGTCCCGCAAGAAGCCCTGGGCTCGCAAGACCTTCACGTACCGACCGACGTGGGCGTGCTCACGGTCTCCGGGCCGGCCTGCGCACACGTGATGGAGACCGCTCGTGGCCTGCGGCTGCCGCACAACACCGCCCGCAAGTACGTGATCACCGAGCTGCTCACCGAACTGGCTCGGGCCGAGGCCGCCCTCCTGGGACGTCCCGTCGACCACGAGGACCTTCCCCCTCTGCGCGAGCGCCTGTGGCAGGAGGAGACCGTACGCAAGACCCTGGACTCCCTGTGGCCCGACCTGACCCCCGAGGAGCTGCTCGGCAGGCTCTGGTCGGACCCGAAGACATTGGCCCGTGTGGGCGCCGCGGCCGGGCTGACCCGGGACGAACACACCGCCCTGTCTCGGCCCACCGGCGATGCCTGGAGTGTGGAGGACGTGCCCCTTCTGGACGAGGCCGCCACGCTCCTGGGCAAGGACGACAGCGCCGATCGTGCCCGCCGACGTCGTGTGGAGGCCGAACGCGCCGATGAGGAACACTACGCCCAAGGGGTGTTGGAATTCACCGGCCTGGTCGAGGACCCGGCGGAGGGTTTGGACGCGGCTGCCCTGGCCGAACGCCACCGTGCCGCGGAGCCGGCGACCAGCACCGCCGACCGGGCGGGTGCGGACCGCGAGTGGGCCTTCGGCCATGTCATCGTGGACGAGGCCCAAGAGTTGTCCCCCATGGCCTGGCGCAGCGTCATGCGCCGTATTCCCACCCGCTCCCTGACGGTGGTCGGTGATCTTGCCCAGGCGAGCGGCGCGGGCGGAGCCACGTCGTGGATCGATGTCCTGGAACCCTACGCGCGCGACAAGGTGCACGTGGAACACCTGTGCGTCAACTACCGGACCCCGGCCCCGATCATGGCGGTGGCCACCGACGTGTTGGCGGTGGCGGCCCCCGGCCAGGAGCCACCCGAATCCGTGCGTGAGAAGGGTGATCCCCCTCGGGCGGTGGCCATGACCGGCCCGTGGGCGCAGGAATTGCCCACCCTGGTCGACAAGGAGCACACCGCCGTCGGTGCGGGCCGTCTGGCCGTGATCACCGCCGACTCCGTGCTCGACGAGGTCACTGCGGCCCTGCCCGTGGCGGCCCGTGCACGAGCGGGCCGCGACGCCTTGGTCGAGAAGATCGTGGTGCTCACCGCCACCGAGAGCAAGGGGCTGGAGTTCGACGCGGTGGTGGTGGTCGAACCGGCCGCCCTGCTGGAGCAGCCGCGTGGCGCCAACGATCTGTATGTGGCCTTGACCCGGGCCACACGCAGGCTCGCCGTGGCTCACACCGGTCCCCTGCCCGAGGTCCTTTCCCGGTTGACACCGTAGAGCCGGCCTGCCCCGTGGAGCATGTGCACAAGGGGAGTCGGGGCGGGCCGGTGTGGTCTCACCCCCGGGCCAGGACCTCGGCGGCGGGCAACAGGGTGTGGGTGTAGTCGAACAGTGCCTGGTTCTCCCAGGCGTTGCCCTCGTCGGGGTCGGTGGGGTCCCACCCGTTGCCTTCCACGGCGATCCACGCAGGCTCCCAGTAGAAGACGCCTCGACCACGCCCGTCGGGGACGGCCGCCACGACCTCGGCGATGTCGTGCAGGATCTCGCTCTGGCCCTCGGGGGTGGCCGGGTACCCCGCCACGCCCGCGAGTTCTTCGTCGAAGGTGTTGGGGTGATCGTCGTCGTTTTCCAGGGTGAAGCCGTAGGAGGTCTCCACCACCACGACGTCACGTTCGTAACGGGTGGTGATGTCGTGCAGGTTGGTGCGCAGGTCGTCGAGGGTGCCGTGCCAATACGGGTAATAGGACAGCCCGATCACGTCGAAGTCGACACCGTGTTCGGTCGCGGAGTCGAACCACCAGCGGAACATGGCGTTGTCGCCACCTTCGGCCAGGTGCATCATGACCTCGGCCGAAGGTGTGCTGTTGCGGACAGCACGGGTTCCCGCATCCAGGAGCTCGGCCAAACTGGCCCAGTCGTCCGTGGAGCCGGTCGGCCACAACATCCCGTTGTTGATCTCGTTGCCGACCTGGACCATGTCGGCGGGGGTTCCCTGGTCGGCCAGTGCGGACAGTGTTTGGTGGGTGTGGTCGTACACGGCCCGGACCAGATCGGAAAAAGGCAGGTCGGTCCAGGCCGCGGGGGTGTCCTGGCGCTCCGGGTCCGCCCAGAAGTCGGAGTAGTGGAAGTCCACGAGCAGGTCCATGCCGAGTTCCTTGACCCGCGGTGCCAGGTCGAGCACGGTCTCGGCGGTGTTGTAACCGTCGGCGGGGTCGACCCACACCTTCAGTCTGGCGTGGTTCATCCCGGCACCGGCCAAGATCGTGAGTGCATCATTTTCGGTGCCATCGGCCTCGTGGAAGACCGCACCCAGGTCCTCGGCCTTGGCCAGTGTGGACATGTCTCCGCCGAAGATCCATCCGCGTTGTGCGGGCCCGGTGCTCGCGGAGGTCGCCGTGACGGGAGGCGACAGCAAGGACAGGACGGGGACGGTCAAAAGCGTGCTGAGCTGCGTGAACGTACGTCGTTTCATGGTCGCCTCACCAAGGGGGTCGGGGATGAGCGGGCTCGAGAACGGCCCTATGTGTGAGCGGTCCCAGGAATGTACCCAGAAATATTCTTCTTGGGAAGGTCGATACCACCAAAAGGCAAGGCCAGAGGGGAAAAATTCCCCTCTGGCCTCCTGGGACCGATTACACTTCCATGGTTTCGGGAGTGGTCAGTCCGTCCCCTCCTCGCGGAGAACGCGTACCCCTTCCGCGGGAACCGTCAAGGTCTGTTCCACCCGGGTTCCGTCGACGAGGTCCACCCCGCGAGCGGGCACGTCGACCTCCTTGCCCGTGTGATTGACCGTGATCAGGAAACTGCCCCGATCACTCGTGCGCCGCAGGACCTCCACGTCCTCGGGCAGCCCGTCCACCACGGGTGGGGGTGCGATCTCGTCCAACACCGCACGCAACCCGTCGGGGTCCGGGCGGGTGGAGACGTACCAGACCTGACCGGCCCCGACGGTGTTACGGGTCACCGCGGGGCCCCCTGCCGCCGGGCCGTCGGTGTAGCTCAGCACGCGCTCGGCCCCCGTGAGCACGATGCGTTCGGACCACACCGTGCCGGACACACCGTTGTCCAGGTGCACCGATTCGCCGTCACGCAGTGGAAGGAACTCGTCGATCTCCACCCCCAACAGCTCACGCAACGCACCGGGGTGACCACCCGGGTGTACCGCGTCGTTGGCGTCGACGATGCCGGAGAAGTAGGAGACCACGACCGTGCCCCCGGCACGCACGTAGCGGGTGAGTTCCTCTGCCGCGGCCGGGGTGGTCAAGTACAGACTGGGCACCACGACCATTCGGTAACCACTGAGGTCGGCCTCGGGTGGGAGCACATCGACCGTGCGGTGGGTGCGCCACAGCCATGTGTAGAAGGCCCGGAAGCGTTCCAGGTAGGTGTGGTCACACGTGGGCCGCCATTCCAGCTCCATCGCCCACCACGACTGCCAGTCCCAGATCAGTGCGGTGTCGGCCCGGACCGTGCTGCCACGCAGTTCGGACAGTTCACCCAGTTCACGACCGAGGTCGACCACCTCGCCCCACACCCGGCCCCGTCGACCGTTGTGCGGCACCATGGCCGAGTGGAACTTCTCGGCACCGAACCGGGAAGCACGCCACTGGAAGAACATCACCCCGTCGGCGCCCCGGGCCACGTGGGCAAGGCTGTTGCGGCGCATTTCCCCGGGACGCTTGGCCAGGTTGCGTGGCTGCCAGTTGACGGCGCTGGTGGAGTGCTCCATGAGCAGCCAGGGTCGTCCGCCCGCCAGGCCCCGGGTGACGTCGGCGGCCATGGCCAGCTCGATGTGGTTGTCCTCCTCCTCTGCCTGCAGATAGTGGTCGTTGGCCACGATGTCGACCTCGTCGGCCCAGGACCAGTAGTCGATCCACTTGCAGTTGACGATCATGAAGTTGGTGGTGATCGGCGTGTTCGGTGCATGGCGACGAACGATGTCACGCTCACGTCGGTAGCACTGCAGGTGGGCGTCGTTGCAAAAGCGCAGGAAATCCAGTTGGAGGGCCGGGTTGATCGCGGTGGGCGCCTGGCGTGGGGGCGTGATCTGCTCCCACGCGCCATAGCTTTGGCCCCAGAACGTGGTGCCCCACGCGTTGTTGAGCACGTCCAACCGGCCGTACCGCTTCTGCAGCCACCCCCGGAAGGCTTCTGCGGAGACCTCGCAGTAGCAGGCGGGCATGGCCCCGCCGTACTCGTTGTGCACGTGCCACAGTGCCACTGCCGGGTGGTCGGCGTAACGGCGGGCCAGCTGCTCGGTGATGCGTTCGGCGGCGCGTGCGTAGTCCGGGGAGCTCGGGCACAGGGTCTGGCGGGCCGCCCCGAACAGGGTCTGGCCCGTCGAGGTCTGGGGGCGGACCCCGGGGTAGTGGTGGAGCAACCAGGCGGGGGGCGCGGCCGTGGGGGTGGCCAAGCCCACGCGGATGCCCGCCTCGTGCAACAGGTCGAGTATGCGGTCGAGCCGGTCGAAGGTGAAAACACCCTCCTCCGGCTCCAGCAGGGCCCAGGAGAACATACCGAGGTTGACCAGGTTGACCCCGGCCTCGCGCATCATCTGCACGTCCTCGTGCCACACCTCCTCGGGCCACTGTTCTGGGTTGTAGTCGCCACCGTGGACGATCGCGTCGAGTCCGGTGATGAGCGGGGGCGTGGTCACTGTTGATCGAGCTCCGTCCATGTTTCTGGGATCGTTCACAGACTCAACGCCACATCATGCACAGAAACGTTTGAGAAAACCACCCTTGACAAGGACATATCCCCTGAATAAGAGTGTGATCGCTCCCACATGGACCCTGCTTCCATCGGAAGGAGATCACCCACCATGCCCGTTGCCCGCACCGCCCTCGGTACCGGGTTCGCCGCCGGTGCCCTTGCCCTGCTCACCTCGTGCAGCATGCTCACCGGCGCCGACGACGGCACCGTCGAACTGACCTTTTGGTCCTGGGCCCCCGGTATCGAGGAGGTCGTACAGATCTGGAACGAGGCGAACCCGGACATCCAGGTCACCGTCAGTGACCAGGGGGCCGGCGAGGAAGTGGTCACCAAGCTGCTGACCGCTTCCCAGGCAGGACACCCCCCGGACCTGGTCCAGGCCGAGTACCAGGCGCTGACCACCTTGGCTGCTCGCGACACCGTCGCCGACCTGAGCGCCTACACCACCGAGGCCGAGGAGGCCTTCCACCAGAGCGAGTGGTCCCAGGTGACCATGGGCACCGACTCGGTGTATGCCATCCCCCAGGACTCCGGGCCGATGATGCTCTACTACCGGTCCGACCTGTTCGACGAGTTCGGGCTGAAGGTGCCTCAGACCTGGGAGGAGTTCGCCGAGGTCGGCCGACAGGTCCGCGACGAGCATCCCGGACACCACATCACCAGCTTCTCCTCCACCGATCCCGGGTGGTTCGCCGGGCTCGCCCAACAAGCAGGGGCCACCTGGTGGAACACCCGTGGTGATGCCTGGGAGGTCTCGGTCGACGACGAACCCACCCTGCGCGTGGCCGAGTTCTGGGGGGAGCTGGTCGAGGAGGATGTGGTCAGTGGACGGCCCATGTACACACCCGAGTGGAACGCCGCCCTCAACGACGGATCCCTACTGACCTGGCCGAGCGCGATCTGGGCACCGGGCGTGCTGTCCGGCAACGCAGAAGACACCGCCGGTGACTGGTCCATGGCCCCACTGCCCCAGTGGGAAGAGGGCGAACGAACCACCGGTAACTGGGGTGGTTCGGCCACCGCCGTGGCCACCGGAACATCGCACGAGGAGGCCGCGACCCAGTTCGCGATCTGGCTCAACACCTCCCCCGAAGCCACCGAGGCACTTGTGCTCCGGAGCGGGATCTACCCGGCAGCGACCGAGGCCAAGGAAGAGCTCGCTGTTTCCCGGCCGCCGGAGTTCTTCGCCCACCAGGAGGACTTCTACGAGCAGGCCGCGCAGATCTCCGAGGGAGCCGCATCGGTCACGTGGGGGCCCAACGTCAACATCACCTACAGCTCCTACGAGGACGCCTTCGCCGCCGCTATCTCCGACGGCACCCCCTTCACCGAAGCGATCACCACGATGCACACAGACACCCTGTCCGACATGGAGAACAAGGGTTTCTCCCTCACTTCGTGAACCCCCACCCCCGAGGAGTATCTGTCATGAGTCCGGCCAGAGCGCCTTCGGGGCGCCTCGCGGCCCGCTTGGTGCCCTATGGTTTCCTCGCCCCCGCCATCGTCCTGAGCGGCCTGCTGATCCTGCTGCCGATCGCCTACACGCTCTACCTGAGCGTGCGCCGGATCGAGGTCTTCGGCCTGGGCCTGGGTGCGGAGGGTCGCCGCGAGTCCTTCACCGGTCTGAGCAACTACCAGTCCGCGGTGACCGACCCCGAACTGTGGGCGGGAACGCTGCGCATCGGGATCTACGGCCTGATGGTGGTGCCCCTCATGCTCGGCCTGGCTCTGGTCTTCGCACTCGTCCTGGACCACCATCGGGTCCGATTCCGCCAAGTGTCACGCATCGTGATCTTCCTGCCGTACGCGGTGCCTGCCGTGATCGCCACGTTGCTGTGGGGTTTTCTGTACCTTCCCGAGGTCAGCCCCTTCCACCAGACCCTGGAAGCACTGGGGTTGCCTTCCGTCGACCTCATGGGGCAGGAGACGGTGTTCGTGGCACTGACCAACATCGCGGTCTGGGGCGGTACCGGCTTCAACATGTTGGTGCTGTACACGAACTTGCGCGCCATATCGTCCGACCTGTACGAGGCCGCCCGCATCGACGGCGCGAGCGAACTGCAAATAGCACTGCGCATCAAACTTCCCGTGCTCACGCCCGCGCTCATCATGACCGCCCTGTTCTCGATGATCTCCACCCTGCAGGTCTTCTCCGAACCGGTGACCCTTTCACCGTTGTCCAACGCGGTCTCCACCACGTGGAGCCCGCTGATGAAGGTCTACCGCGATGCGTTCGTACGTGATGACATCCACCTGGCTGCAGCGACTTCGGTCATCATCGCCGTGATCACCCTTGCCCTGTCCTACGCGTTCCTGCGCCTGGTGCAGTCACGCGCCTTCGCCCAGGAGGAAAGATGAGCACCACGCAAACCCGCACCCGCAACCGTCCGGGCAACAATCGACGTACACCTTTGCTGCCCACCGGGATTTTGCTGCTGGGCACCCTGTACTGTCTCGTTCCGCTCGTCTGGGTCGTGGTGGCCTCCACCAAGAACGGTTCGGAACTGTTCACCACCTTCACGTTCTGGCCCGGTACCAGCTTGTTCGACAACATCGGTGAACTGACCGAATACCGGGACGGCGTGTACTGGCGGTGGATGGCCAACAGTGCGTTGTACGCCGGTTTCGGTGGCTTCCTGTCCGCACTGCTGTCGTGCCTGACCGGGTTCGCCCTGGCCAAGTACCGCTTCCCCGGGCGCACCGCCCTGTTCAACATCCTGCTCGCCGGGGTCCTGGTACCTCCGATCATGCTCGCCGTGCCGCAGTTCCTGCTGTTTGCCGAAGTGGGTCTGACCAACACCTACTTGTCGGTGCTGCTGCCCAGCGTCGTCAGCCCGTTCGGTATCTACCTGGGCCGGGTCTATGCCGCAGCGGCCGTGCCCGACTCACTGCTCGAAGCGGCACGCACCGAGGGTGCCGGTGAACTCCGGGTCTTCGGCAGCGTGGCCCTGCCTTTGATGCTTCCCGGACTGGTCACGGTGTTCCTCTTCCAGTTCGTTGCCATCTGGAACAACTTCCTGTTGCCCTACATCCTCCTCAGCGACGACAACAAGTTCCCCGTCACCGTGGGGCTGTACACCCTCCTCAATCAGGGTGCTTCACAGCCGGTGCTCTATACCCTGGTGATCACCGGATCGCTGCTGTCGGTCATCCCCTTGATCGCACTGTTTCTGTCCTTGCAGCGATCCTGGCGTATCGACCTGCTCTCCGGTGCGGTCAAGGCCTGACCCGTCCGGGGGCTCGGCACGCAAGTCCGCTTGCGTGCCCTGGACAAGAGGGAAACAACGACACCGTGGTAGAGGACCGATCGACGCAGCGCCGTCCGACGATCAACGACGTGGCCGAGGTGTCCGGGCTCTCTCGGGGCACCGTCTCCCGGGTCCTGACAGGGGAAGGCTATGTCAGCAAGGAGTCCCGGACGGCGGTGCTCAAGGCAGTACGTACCACCGGGTACGTCGCCAACCGGCACGCTCGGGGTTTGGCCACGCAGCGTTCACACACGGTCGCTTTCGTGCTGTCGGAGCCTCAACACCGACTGTTCGAGGACCCCAACTTCAGCATCCTGCTGCGGGAGTGCACCCAGGCCTTGGCCGCCCACGACATCATGCTGGTGCTGACCATCGCCGGCAGCGAGGCCGACCGCAAACGTGTCGGTCGGTTCGTCTCCGAAGGTGGTGTGGACGGTGCCCTGCTGGTGTCGGACCACACGGGCAGCTCCCTTGTGGACGAACTGTCCGCCACCGGTATCCCCCTGGTGGTGTGCGGCAGACCTTTGGAGCATGGTCAGGACATCGCCTACGTGGCCGCCGACGACCGCGACGGGGCTCGCCGTATGGTCCATCACCTGCGCGAGATCGGGCGTGAGCACATCACCACCATTGCCGGGCCCCAGGACACCTCCGGTGGTGTGGAACGCCTGGAGGGCTTTCATGACGTGCTGGGTTCTGTGGACGAGAACCGGATCGCCGTGGGCGACTACTCCCACCAAAGCGGTGAACGGGCCATGCGACAACTCCTGGAACGCTCCCCCGACCTGGACGCGGTCTTCGTCGCCTCCGACCTGATGGCCGCCGGGGCACTGGAGGCCCTGCACCGGGCGGGTAGGCGTGTGCCCGAGGACGTGGCCGTCGGTGGTTTCGACGACTCCTCCGTTGCCGAACGTTGTGTTCCGCCCCTGACCACCGTCCGTCAACCCTGGTCCAGGATCAGCAAGGAAATGGTGCGTCTGCTGCTGGACATGATCGACGGTGACACCCCCGCTGGGATGATCCTGCCCACCGCCCTGGTGCGACGGAAGTCGACCTGAACCGTGTTCTTTCACAACCTGCGCCCACCCGTGCGACGAAACCGGCGACGTTTCCTTCCCGGTTCGTGCTCCGACGCTTCCGCGGTACAGGAAGAAACTTCGAAAACAGCCCTGGACTCTGCCCGGTAGGGTGACCGCGTCCCAACACACACAGGGAAAGGACTTCCACGTGGGCCTGTACGCGATCAGCGACCTGCACGTGGGCCACCGGGACAACCGCGCCTTCACCCACACCCTCACCCCGCACTCGGAGGACGACTGGCTCATCGTGGCCGGTGACGTCGCCGAGAAGGCCGAGGACGTGGTCGAGGTCATGAAATTGCTGACCTCGCGCTTTGCCACTGTGGTGTGGACACCCGGCAACCACGAACTGTGGACCGTACCCGGCGATCCCGTGACGCTACGCGGCGAGGAACGCTACCTGTACCTGGTCAACGCCCTGCGTGAACTCGGTGTACACACCCCCGAGGATCCGTACCCGACCTACCCCGGGGTCGACGGTCGGGTGGCGGTGGCCGCGTTGTTCACGCTCTACGACCACACGTTCCGCCCCGGGGGGACCCACACCAAGGAGGAGGCGCTCGCCGTCGCCCACCAGGCCGGTGTGGTGTGCACCGACGAGTACCTGCTGCACCCCGATCCCCACCCCACCCGGGACGCCTGGTGCCGGTCCCGTCTGGAGTACACCCGTGAGCGGTTGGAGGCGCTGCCCTCCGACCTGCCGACGGTGCTGGTCAACCATTACCCCCTGGTACGCGAACCCACCGAGATCCTGTACTACCCGGAGTTCGCCCAGTGGTGCGGTACCGAGGCCACCGCCGACTGGCACGTGCGTCACCGAGCCCGTGCGGTGGTCTACGGTCACCTGCACATCCCTCGCACGATCACCGTCGACGGCGTCCCTCACATCGAGGTGTCTTTGGGTTATCCGCGCGAGTGGAAGGGCCGTCCGCGCCCTCCCGAAGGTCCCCGGTTGATTCTTCGGTGACCGGGGACCGACGATGGAAGCGCCCGCGTGCCAGAAGTTGTCGACCGCACACCCACGCCTTGCCCGGTCAATGCCCGTCGGGGTTCCACAGCCGTTCGAAGTCACCCGCCGGGCGCTGTCTGGTGGGCAGGGCCTCCACGAACGGCAACAACTCCCGCCGGGCGACCCCATGGACCCGACGCAGCTCCGTCACCGGGTCGGGATGCTCATCCACGCGAAGGTCCAGGTACGGGTACGGGTGGCCGGTGTGGACGTACAGTGCGGCGCTCTGTCTTCCTCGCCGGTCTCCTCCGGCCTCCTGGCCCGCCTCCAGTGCGCTCAGCAGTCGCTCGTCCAAACTTTCGTCCGCTCCGGCCTTCCACCGCTGCGCCATCGCGTCGAGCGTGTCGGAGCCGACCAGGATGTTGCCCGCCACCGCAAAACCGTCCCCGATCTGGTGGCCGCTCCACGGGTGGGTCTGCGCACCGGTGTGCGCGGCCACCCGACCGTGCCTGTCGACCACCGTCACCTGCCGTGAGTCCGTGTCGGGGTCGGTTTCCAGGACCCGGGCCAAGGTCTCCTCGGCGTCGTGTGTGGCAAGCATTTCCAGGGCGTCCACACCCAGCAGTGGGTTGATCAGCGCCTGGGTGGCGATCGCCCCCACGTCCGCGTGGGCGAACACCGTCAGCGCACCGATCGCCGGCATGCGGCTACTGGTGGCGACGCCACACGTTCCGGTGGCGACGTCGTACGCCACGATCGAAAAAGTACCTGCGTACAACCGGCATCACTTTCGTCCGAGGGAGCGTGGCCGACCGGGGTTCATTGTCCGTACTCGCCCGGTCCTCGGTGTACTGGGGTGAGCAGGTGGATGAGGATGCGGGCCGGTCCCCCCACCGGGGTGACCGCGTGCAAGATCCCGGCGGCGACGTGGACCATACCACCCACCCCCATCTCGTGGTTCTCGCCCTCGACGTCGAAGCGTACGTTTCCCTCGAGTACTTGTACGACGATCGGGGAGGGGGCTCGGTGCTCGGTCATCTCCGTGTCCAGGACCAGGTGCATGATGCGTACGTCCTCGCCGGAGAACAGACGCTCGGGGCTCACCCGTCCGTCCTTTCCGGGGTTGCTCGTACGCAGTTGTTCGATCCCTGTGCTGATGAGAGTGGCCGGTGGGGTGTTGTGCGCCATGAGGTCTCCGTCGGTTGTCAGATGGCCCGCAGAGCCGGGTGTGGCTGATGGGTTCTTGCCTTCCCCGTCGTCGGTGCCCTTCCAGACTCCCACGGTTTCCCAGCGACAGCAGGTAGGACCTTCGAGATGTTCGCCGCCCTGGGACGGACGTCCTGCTCCTTCACAGCCCTTTGTGCCGTCCACTGCCACACCTTTCCCGGCACACGTACGCGTCCTCCGCGAAAGGCCAACAGCTCGACGGGGCCGATGGGGAGCGTGACTACGGTGCTTTCATCCTGCTCGTGGTCGTGGACACGTCCACGACGGTCCGGTCGGGGGCGGGGGCGTGACCGAGGGCCGCGCGCACCGCACGGCCCTCGGTCACGGCTTCGTGATGGCTATCGGGTCATTGCTGCCTCCGTGCACAGGGCGTCGACCGACGACGCTTCGGAAAGCCCCTGGACCAGTTCCACGATCCGGTCGGGGTCCCTGACGCGCTGGAGCGCGTTGAGACGGAACTTGGTCGCCAGTTCCTCGGCCGACAACGGGTTGTCCGGTCCGCCGCGGTTGACCGAGACCCGGGCCTGCTTGCGTGTTCCGTCCCGCAGTGTCGCGGTGAGGGCCGCGGGGAATTGACGGGGAAAGATCCGGTCACACTCGGGATCGGGCACACACCTGACTTTGGCGGCCAGGGCCAGGCGTGCCGGGTCGGAAGCTGCTTCGTCGGTGAAGTCCTCGTGGAAGACCCCCAGACCACCGCCGCCCAACAGTGCCGCGGCCACTGTGTAGGGGCCGCTGAAGGCCGCATGGTAGCCCGAACGCGGCTCGGCCTTCTCCTCGGCGGGTTCACCGATGGTGCGCAGCACCGCCGTGGGTACTCCCAGTTCCAGCTCGGTGATGTCCTCCGCCGTCAGTCCTTCTGCCCGCAGCTGTAGTGCGGCGTCGATCCCCGCGTGGGTGAAGTGGTTGCAAGGGTAGGGCTTGAAGAAGATCCCGGGTAGCTCCCACTCGGCGGTGAAACCCTCGACCACGTCTTGGGCACGACTTGCGTCACCACAGAAGGCCTCCAGGAACCCGAAACGGCCCTCCACAACGGTCGGCGGTCCGGTCAGACCGTGTCTGGTCAGGTCCGCCGCCGAGACACCGGCGTGGGCGGCCCACCCGCAGTGCACCTGCTTGATGGTGCCACCGGTCCTGTTGGCCTCGATGATGCCCGACCCCATGCTGGAAGCGACACCGGCGGCATGGGCAACCCCAGCGGCGTCCAGTCCCTGGAGCAGGGCGGAGGCCATCGCGGCCCCCACAGCTCCACAGATGGCGGTGGCGTGCAGCCCGCGTTCGAAGAAGATCGAGTTGCCGAGTTCCTCGTCGTACCCGGCCATCCCCAGCCGGACCGCGAGCTCGATCCCCAGGCCTGCCGCGTCCAGCAGTTGGGCTCCCGAGCGGCCGTGCACCTGCGCCGTGGCAAGGGCCGCCGGCAGGACCGGCGCCGAGGGGTGCAGAACCGAGGGCAGGTGGGTGTCGTCGAAGTCCAACGCGTGGGCCAAGGTGCCGTTGACCAGGGCCGCGGAGGAGGCAGGATAACGGGCTCCGCTGCCGAAGGCCGTCGCACTCGCGGTACCGCCCCATTCGGCGGCCACCGCCTCGGCGATACGGGCCGGTTCCTGTTCGGCTGCGGCCAAACTGTTGCCCAACACGTCCAGAACCCGACGGGAGACATCGGTGCGCAAATCCTCGGGGAGCCCTCGGGTGTAGACGGCGTGCGCGAGTTCGGCCGCCCTGACGATCACACCGCTCATGAGTTCACCACCGCCAGGGGACGTACGGGCGAACCGGTCGCACCCACCAGGGGAAGAGGGTTGAGGACGAGCAAGAACTCTCGGACCTGTGCGTCCAACAGCTCCGCCAGACGCATCGTTTCCACGATGTTCACGCCTTTTTCGACCAAGAACATACGGTGGACGGGCAGCTCCGCGTGCCCGAGCCCGGGATGAATGCATTCGAAGGCGATGGTCTCTCCACCTGCCAGGCCGATACCGCGGTCGAGCATCCAGCGAGCGGCGTCCTCGCCGGGGCCGGGCGCCCCGTCCTTCTGGCCGTTGAAGACCTCCGGTTCATCCCATCTGCGGGACCAACCTGTTCCGACAAGGACCGCCTCACCCTCGCCGATGGTCGTTCCGGCCTCCTTCTCGGCACGTTCCAAGTCCTGGGCGGTCACCTCGTACCCCGCTTCCAGGCTGTCGACCCCGTGGAGCCCGGCCACGTCCAACAGGACACAGCGTCCGACGTAGGGAGGAAAGGTCTCGATACCCATCTCCTCGAAGCCCCTGCTGCCCTGGAGGCTCACGGCCTCCTTCCCGCCGTGCAAGAGCCCGTCCTGAGAGACATGAGCAAGAGCATCCACGTGCGTACCGACATGGCCACCGGTGACGACGATCTCATTGGCGGCCGAGCCACCGTCGGCACGGACCATGTCCCCATGGCGCCGTTCAAGAAGCATACGGAACGGCGGGTGGTTGGGTGACTGGGGCATACCGGTCCTCATCGGCTGCGCCAGATCGAAGACCTGGGC
>DXDP01000008.1 GCA_019115445.1 Candidatus Nocardiopsis merdipullorum | reverse complement strand
TTGTTGTGGGCGTTCGCCACCTCGATCAAGCCCGAGGGTGAGACGACCCTCATGCCGCCCTCCTGGTTCACCTCCAACGCCACGCTGGATGCCTACGTCGCGGTACTGGGGCGCGGCGACATCATTCGCTGGATCACGAACTCGCTGATCACGACCGTCATGGTCACGGTCCTGACGCTGATCGTGAGCGTTTTGGCCGCCTACGGATTCTCTCGGTTCGATTTCCGTGGCAGGCCCGGTCTGTTCGCACTCATCATCGGTGGCATCCTCATTCCCCCGCAGACCCTGATCGTGCCGCAGTTCGTACTGATGACCCAGCTCGGCCTGGTCGACACCTACTGGGGCATCACTCTGCCCCAGGTCGTCAACCCGGTGTTCGTCTTCGTCCTCAAACGGTTCTTCGACGCCATTCCGCGTGAGTACGAGGACGCCGCCAAGATCGACGGCGCGGGTCCGGTTCGTGTGCTGTGGAACGTCGTGCTGCCACTGTCACGCCCGATCATGGCGGCGGTCGGCATCTTCACCTTCATCGGTGCCTGGAACAACTTCCTGTGGCCGTTCCTGGTCACCACCGACCCGGAGATGATGACCCTCCCCGTGGGGCTGGGGACCGTCGCGGGGGACTACGGCATTCAGTACGCCCAGGTCATGGCCTCTGCGGTGATCGGTGCCATTCCGTTGCTCGTGGTCTTTTTGCTGTTCCAACGCCACATCGTCACCGGTGTGGCCGGCGCAGGCATCAAGGGCTGAGAGAAAGGAAACCCCCCGCTATGCACCCGCTCATACGCACAGCATCCGCCCTCGGCGCCGCCTGCCTTCTGCTGTCCATGGCCGTGCCCTCGGCCGCGGCCCAGGACTGGGACCGCCCACCCAACAACCCGGGCCTGCCCGTGACCGGACATCAACCCGACGACCTGCACCCCCTCGCCGGTGGACTACGGGTCCACGACCCCGCCCTGTATGCGGGGGACGACACCGAGGACTGGTACGTCTTCGGCACCGGCAGCGCAGAGATCAACGACGGCACCATCCAGGTCCGACACTCGCCCGACGGTGAGCACTGGACCTACGTGGGCACGGTCTGGGACACCATCCCCGACTGGGTCCACGAGTCCGTGCCCGGTGTCGAAACCCTCTGGGCACCCGAGATCTTCGAGTCCGACGGCACTTTCTACCTCTACTACGCCGCGTCCACCTTCGGTGACAACCGCTCCGTCATCGGCCTGGCCACCAACACGGTCCTCGACCCCGACCACCCCGACCACGAGTGGGTCGACCACGGCCCCGTCATCGAGTCGCACAGCGGCGACGACCACAACGCCATCGACCCCGGCGTCGTCGAGGACGCCGACGGGCACCACTGGATGACTTTCGGTTCCTTCTGGAGCGGCATCCACATGGTCGAACTCGACTGGCCCGCCGGGACGGTCGCCGACGGGGCCAAGACCATCCATCTGGCCGACCGGCAGGAGCCGCCCAACGCGGTGGAGGCGCCCCACATCGTCCACCGCGACGGCCACTACTACCTGTTCATGTCCTGGGACACCTGCTGCGAGGTCGGTGCCGACTACAAGGTCGTCGTCGGCCGCGCCACCGACGTCACCGGCCCCTACCTCGACGCCGACGGCGTACCCCTTCTGGAAGGCGGTGGCACCCTCCTGATCGGGGAGGAGGGCACCATCACCGGCTCCGGAGGCCAGTCCGTCTCCGGGGACGTCCTCGCCTACCACTACTACGACACCGACCTCGGCCCGGACTTCGATTTCCGGCTCGCCCTGCGGCCCCTGCAATGGTCCGCGGACGGATGGCCCCACGTCGACTGACTCCACCCGGTATGCCGACAGGGGGCCGTGCGCACCCGAAAGGAACGCACGGCCCCCGCAGCAAGTCTTCACCACCCACGTCCATCGATGTGACCCCATCGACCAAGACAAGGAATGACACACATGTTGCACGCCTCCCTCACAGCAGACCCGGCTCGGACGGTGGGCCCCGTCCACCGACGGACCTTCGGTTCCTTCGTCGAGCACATGGGACGGTGCGTCTACACCGGGATCTACGAGCCGGGACACCCCACCGCGGACGCCGATGGTTTCCGGGGCGACGTGGCCGAACTCGTCCGTGAACTCGGGGTCACCACCGTGCGTTACCCCGGCGGCAACTTCCTTTCCGGCTACCGCTGGGAGGACGGCATCGGCCCCAAGGAGAACCGACCCGTCCGCCGCGACCTGGCCTGGCACAGCCTCGAGACCAACCAGTTCGGCATCGACGAGTTCATGACCTGGTGCAGGCGGCTCGACATCGAACCGATGATGGCCGTCAACCTCGGCACCCGGGGGCTCCAGGAAGCCCTCGACGTGCTCGAGTACGCCAACCACCCGAACGGCACCCACCTGTCCGACCAGCGAGTGGCCAACGGGCACCCACAGCCACACAACGTCCGCATGTGGTGCCTGGGCAACGAGATGGACGGCCCCTGGCAGATCGGTAACCTCGGCGCACGTTCCTACGGACGCAAGGCGGCCCAGGTCGCCGGTGCGATGCGTATGGCCGACCGCGACCTGGAGCTGGTCGCCTGCGGCAGCTCCAACTCCGGCATGCCGACCTTCGGCTCATGGGAGAACGATGTCCTGGAGGAGACCTACGACCTCATCGATCACATCTCCCTGCACGCCTACTACCAGGAACACGACGGCGATCTCGGCAGCTTCCTCGCCTCGGTCGTCGACATGGACCACTTCATCGACTCCATCACGGCCACCGCCGACGCCGTCGGTGCCCGTCTGCGCAACAACAAGAAGATTCAGCTGTCCTTCGACGAGTGGAACGTCTGGTACCAGACCGACCACCACGCCGCGGCCGCCGCACAGGCCACCGACGACTGGCGCATCGCCCCCCGGGTGATCGAGGACCGCTACAACGTGGCGGACGCCGTCGTGGTCGGCAACATGCTCATCAGCCTGTTGCGACACAGCGACCGCGTCACCGCGGCCTGCCAGGCACAGTTGGCCAACGTCATCGCACCCATCATGACCGAACCCGAAGGCCCGGCCTGGCGCCAGACCATCTTCCACCCCTTCGCGCACACGGCCCGCACCGCCGCGGGATCTGTGCTGCACACCGAACTCGAAACGTCCACCTACGAGACCGAGCGCCACGGCAGGGCGCCTGTGTCCGACGCGGTCCTCACACACGACCTCGAGCACGGCACCGCCACTTTGTACGCGGTCAACCGCTCCACCGAACAACCCCTCACCCTGGCCGCCGACCTGCGGGCCCTTGTCCCCTCGTCGGTGACAGAGGCCCGGGTCCTGGCCGAGACCGACCCCTACGCGGTCAACACCATGGCCGAGCCGGACAAGGTGACCCTGCGGGAGGCCAAGGACACGACCCTGGAGGAGGGCCACCTCACCACGGTCCTGCCGCCGATCTCCTGGACCGCCATCACGTTCACCACCGGAGTCTGATCCTCATCCGCACGGCAAAGGAACGGGGCCTCCGGGGAAGCAGGTAAACGGTCGAGCATCCCTGCCCCCCGGGGGCCCACCCGACCCTCGACGCGGTCCCGAACGCGGCCGACATCGGGCCATCCGGTGGGATCGTCCACAAACCCGGCGG
>DXDP01000106.1 GCA_019115445.1 Candidatus Nocardiopsis merdipullorum | reverse complement strand
CCCGGCGTGGCGTTCATCGCAAAGATCGAGGCGATCAGAGCAGGAAGTACGAGAATCCCACCCCAGGAGGAGATCTTCTTCATCGCCTCGTTCTGCGACTGGTCGACAAGGGTGTTGCTGACGGACATGATGTCCTGCAACATCTGCCGAAAGCCGTCGACGTGTTCACGTACGGTCTTTTCATGGTCGGCCACATCGCGCAGATGGGCTTGCATCGCGGCCTGCTCGTCCTGTGTCCCTTGCAGGTGTGGCAGCCCTGGTTCGGCCCGGTCGGGGTGTTCCAGGGGGGCCACGAGTTCGCCCAGGAGTTCCTCGAGCGGGTCCACGGCACGTTGGAGGAGGATGACCTCGCGGGTGAGACGGTAGGTGCGGCGGGAAGCCCCTGGATCGCCGTCGAAGACCTGGTTCTCGAGCTCGTCGATGTCTTCCTGCACCCCCGCCACGACCGGTGCATAGGCATCCACCACCCGGTCCAGGATCGCGTAGACCACCCCCAAAGGACCTTGGGCCAGGATGTGGTGCTCGGCCTCCAAACGGTCACGGACCGCCTCGAGATCGATGTGGTCGGTGTGCTGAATGGTGATGGCGACGTTCTTGGAGGCGAACAGGTGTACCTCACCGACCACCACCTGCTCGGCTTCGTCGTTGTAATGAGCCGGACGCAACACAACGAACAGGACGTCGTGGTAGATCTCGGCCTTGGGCCGCTGGTGGGCGGTCAGGGCGTCCTCCAGGACCAGATCGGGCACCCCGAACGTACGGGCGACCTGGGTGAGCTGTTCCCGGTCGGGCTCGGCAAGAGCGACCCAGGCCATGAGCCCGTCATCCTCTGCGATGGCCCGCTGCGCCTCTTGGACGGTGTCCACCTCCCGTTCACGCCGCCCGGCCCGGTACAGAACCAACCGCACCGGGCCGGGCTCCGTCTCCGGCTGGAGCATGGCCGCCCTGTGCCCCAAGGCCATGATGCGTTCGGGCGCGGCGTCGGTCATCGGTCGTGCTCTTCCCTGTCCACCTGCCATGAGCACGATCTTCGCGTGAAAGACCTGAGAGTCACGCCCGACACGCCCACCCCCGAGGGCATCAGGGGTGGACATCAGCGACGCACGAGGTCTCGCACGTTCACCACCAACAAGGTGACCACGACCACCGCGGTGGGGACCGCGATGGCGATACGCCAGTCGGCGATGAAGGCAGCCACCACCCCCACGACAAGCCCGATGACCAGTGCGATGGCCGCCAGACCACTGAGGTACTGCAGGAACTTGCGACGAGCGATCGCGTCGAAAGCGGTGAAGAGCACCACGATGCCGATCATGGCGTACAGGATGGCCTGTCCATCCAGCAAGAACAGGGTCAGGGCCAAGGCCAGCAGGAGCAACGGGGTGCTCAAGGTCACCCACAGGTGCTGGAAACGGTTGGTGCGCTGCCCACCGGAGGCGTAGGGCAGGTGCGGTGCCTTGAGGTGTTCGGTCGGCAGGGGCACCAGGGGTGTGTCGCTTTCCAGAGCCCGCAGATGGGATTCACGTTCGTCGGCGGCAAGGACTCGTGCCTCGTAGATCTCTGCGTGCTCGTGCTCCAGCTTCTTGATCCGATCGGCGTACTCCTTGGCCCTGGGCCGGGTGGCGGCCTCACGTGACAACACCATGCGGGCCGAGTCCAGGCGGCGCAGTTCGTCACGGCGACGCACGATGTCGGTGTTCAGTTCGCGCAGACGCTCGTCGAGCGTGTGCACGTAGGAACGTAGTTCGGCTCGGGCGGCCGTCTCGGTGGGGGCGATCTTTTGCAGCCCGACCCAGGACAGTGGGTCGGCCCAAGATCTGCGGATGGTGCCGTCACGTTCGTAACGGGGGCCGCTGGGGGCGCGCTCACCTTCGAAGAAGTCGCGGGTGTCTCGCCCCCACAGTCCACGAAAGCCACGTACCCACGGGGTCCGGTCGTCGATGAGGACGGCACGCCACTCACGGTCACCGCCGGGGCCGAGCCGTTCCCCGTCGCCGCGAGCGTAGTCGACGAAGGGCACCCCGATCCCGTGTCGGTTGATGGCACTGTCGGCGGGCAGGAGCTTTCGGCTCAGTCTGCGCCAGGCGCGGACCAAGCCGCGCAGGAAGGACGGGTCCACCTGGATGAGGTAGTCGCCCGGGAGCATCTGGTGGGAGTGGGAGCCCGCTCCGACGTAGACGATCGGGTGGAGGCCGTTCTTGTGCAGGTCGGGGTCGTCCCAACTTCTGCGCAAGTCGTCACCGTGGTATTCGTGCGAGGACGCGCCGATCCACATGGGTCGGGTGGTGCCGTCCTCCTTCTCCACCACGTAGACGGTGACACGTTCCCAGTCCGCCTCGTGGTCGTTGACCCCGCCGTAGATGGTGCGCCAGTCGTTCATGGCGTAGAAGAACCAGTACTGCAAGGCGATGTAGCCGCCCTCACGGACGACCCTGCCGTAGTAGGTGACGTTTCCGTCATCCACGCGTTCGCGGTAGCGGGTCACGGCGGCGAAGGTGACGCCGCCCGGGACGGTGCCCCGGATGAGCAGGGACAGTTTCATCAGGATGTCGAGGACCCGGCCGAGCACACCGACGGCGGCCAGGCGACCGCTCTTGGGGATGACCGAGCGCGCGATTCCCTTGAATCGGCGCGCCTCCTCCCGCAGGGATTCCTCTTGGACGAAGCGTAGGTGTTTGTGTCGCCCCGGCCATTCTTCCTCTGCACGGGAGAGACGGTCGAGGGTGAGTTCACCGGCCGGGACCAGGAGGCGTTCACCTCCACCGGGTTCCTCGATCCACAGACTGCAATTGCGGACGTAGGCGCCCACGTCCGTGGGGAGGAAGAGTTCTCCCTCGGTGCACACGAGCACCGGTTCGTGAGCGCGCAGCAGTTCAAGATCAGATGTGGCCGCCATGATCGCCCCAACTTAGTACATACAGGACCTGCAGGATGCTCCGGTGGGCAGCACCGTGTTCGGGATGGGGTCGGGCCGAGAACGGCCACAACCACATCGGCGACCTCGGGACACAGGTGTCTCCCATCCTTAGATTTTCCGCCATGGAAATCACTTGCCGCCAAGGCAAGTAAGTGCCACCATGGCAGGTGATAGAGAAACGGAGACTCCTGGAGGACCGATGCAGGAGCAGGAGGCACATGATGCCTTGGAACAGGCACAGGTACTGGAACGCAAGGTGCGCCGCCACGGGGTCTGGATGGCCACCTACTGTGTGCTTTACAGCGCCGTGAGTTTTGTGCTGGTGCTGACCGTCGGCCTGTTTCCGGGGACCCCCACTTTCGTGATGATGGCTGTGTTCTTCGTCCTGGTCGCGGCTCTGGTCGTGTGGGCCAGCACCCGGCCGGTCACTCCGCGCCACTTCGTGCGGCTGCACACGGCGATGATCCTCAGTTGGACCGTGTGCTACACCCTGGGGCTCCTGATCGGCCGGTTGTACTTCATGGAAAACCCGACCTGGTGGTTCCTGGCCGCGGCGGCCACCGTACTGCCCGGACTGATCGTGGCCCTTGTCTCCCTGCGCCAAAGCAGGAGTGTCCTGTGAGCCATCCGCGTAACCGGTTGGACGAGGTGATCCACTCCCCCGTCCGTTTCTCCATCGTGGCGGCACTGTCCGCATCGGACCAGGCGGAGTTTCGTTTCGTGCGTGATGCGGTGGAGATCAGTGACTCCGCCCTGTCCAAGCAGATCTCCGTGCTCGAGAAGGCCGAGTACGTCAAGGTCGGCAAGTTCTCGGTGGGGCGGCGCACCCGCACCTCCCTGTCACTCACCGCCAAGGGCAGGGAGGCCTTCGCCGAGCACGTTCGGGCACTGCGCGAGATCGCCGCGGGTGCGGGCCTGGCCGAAGGCGACTGACCCATCTCCGGGGCGGGCCGAAAAAGATCAGCTGCTGTTTTCGTAGCCACCCTGCCCGGGGTGGGCCGGTACCGCCGCCTGCCCGGGCACCGCCGGCTCGGGTCTTCGGTCACCACGTGTGGCGCCGATCCCGGCGATCACCACCAGAGCCATACCGACCACCTGCACGACGACCGGTGCCTGCCCGATCACGACCATTCCCATGATGAGGGCGACGGCCGGCTCCAGACTGGAGAACGTGCTGTAGGAGGTCCGGCTCATCCGCTGTAGGGCCACCATCTCCAGCAGGAACGGAACCATCGGAAAGAGCAGAGCGATGAGCAGTGTGAACCCGATGAGTTCGGGGTTCGGGTCGGTGATCACCCCGGGTGCCCCCAAAGGTGCGGTGACCAAAGAACTGACCGTCATGGACAACGCCAGTCCGTGCACGGCACCGAACCCGGCCCCCACCCGCTGGGTCAGCACGATGTAGCCGATCACACACAAAGCACCGGCGAGCGCGAAACCGAGCCCGACCAGGTCCAGTTCACCCTGCCATGGCTGCGTGAGGCAGACCACGCCGACCGCCGCCGCAATGATCCACACCAGTTCACGGCGGCGCCGCAATGCGGCCACGGCGACCACCAGGGTGCCGAGGAACTCGATGGAGGTGGCGGTGCCGAGTTCGATGCGTGCCGTCGCCTCGGAATAGAACAGCATCATCCCCGCGCTCGCCGTGCCCAGGATCACCACGGCACCCAGCTCCCGGCGTGTCGCCGCGCGCACGGCCCGCCACAGGGAGGGGCCACCAAGGCACAGGAGCAACACGGCCGCCCAGGTCAGACGCAGCCAGGTGACGGTCGCCGGATCGGCCATGGCAAAGGCGTGTACGGCCAGGGAGCTACCGGTGTGCAGGGTGAACATGCCGATGATCAGCATGAGAGGGGCCGGGACCACCGAACGGGCACGGCCGACCGAGGAAGTCAGTGAGTGGGTCACACGAACAGTGCACCCACTCGCTTCGTTTCTGTCCACGGACCGATGGTTGATGGACCATGTAGTTTTGGTTGATGGACTTCACACGACTGCAGCTGCTCGTCGAACTCGAGCGCCTCGGCACCATGGCAGCGGTGGCGGAGGTCACAGGCATGAGCACGTCAGCGGTTTCCAAACACTTCGTCGTGTTGGAGCGTGAGACCGGTGTCCCCCTCATCGTTCCGGACGGCCGGCGAGTACGACTCACCCCTGCCGGCCACAGGCTGGCCGAACACGCCGTGGGGATCTTGGCCCGGGTCGAGGCCGCCCGGGCCGAGTTCGAGGGCGAGGGAGAACCGGTCGGCAACGTCAACCTGGTCATGTACACCAGTGCTGCTCCCCTGGTGCTACCTGCACTGCGACGTCTTCGCCACGATCATCCGGGTATCGACATCCATCTGACCGAGTACGAGTCGGAGCAGGCGCTGGATCTGTTGCAGGACGGTGGAGCGGACCTGGGGGTGGTGTACCAGTACAGCCTTCTCCCCCGGAATTTCCCGGAGATATTGACCGTACGCCCGATCGGTACCGAGGGGCTCCTGTTGTCCCAGCCCTCCGCCGGGGCCGACAGTCGCACACTGACACGGCGCAGACTGCGTGAGTTGTCCGAAGCCTCCTGGTTGGCCAGCCCGTACCGGGGTGATGAGGAAGCTCTTGTCCAGCGCATGTGCGCCGACGCCGGGTTCACCCCGCGTATCGTGCATCGCATCGACAACCTGGATCTGTTCGAGGATCTGGTCGCCGCGGGGGTGGGGGTGGGCGTGGTCCCCCGGTTGTCGTCGGTGACTCGGCGTGGTGTGGCACATGCTCCCCTGGGGGAGCTCGGTGGAGTTCGGCAGGTGTATCTGGCCGGTCGCACCGGTGGTTGGGCCTGGCGGCCGATCCGTGTGGTGGCCCGGTATTTGCACCGGTCGGCCAAGAGCGTGCTCGACAACGTTCCCTTGCTGCTCCCCAGTGGGTGAGTGTGCTCTTTCAGCCTGCGGCGGCAAAGGGGCCCACCGAGGGCACCGGTACCTTTCTGGCTGCTTCCCGTACTGCGGTGAGCAGGGGTTCTGCGGTGGAACCGGCCCGGGTCAGTGCGACGACGTGGCGGCGTGCGGTGTCCTGGACACCGCGGACCACTATGTGTGGGGTGCTCAATCCGGTCCAGGCCAGACGTGGCATCAGGGCGATGCCCAGGCCCGCCTGGATGAGTGCGAACACGGCGCTGAAGTCGTCGACGGTGTGTACAACGCGCGGTTGGAAGCCGACCTGGTTGGTGGCCGCGGTCACGCACGTATACCAGGCCGTCCCGGGTGCGGACATGATCCAGTCCTCGTCGGCCAGGTCCTCGGCCAGGTCCAGGCCGGTACGGGTGGACAGTGGGTGCTGGTAGGGCAGGATCGCGTCGAAGAGCTCGACCATGACCGGTTCGGCGTGAAATTCCGGCTCGCCCACGGGCGGAAGGTCCATGGTGGACATGGTCAGGGCCACGTCGAGGTGGCCGGTGCGCACCATCTCGGTGCTTTCTTCGGGCTCGGCCTGCACCACTTCGAAGCTCCACCCGGGGTGACTGGTGCGCAGTCGTGCCAGGGCCGGGGCGACCAGGTCGCTGATTCCGGTGGAAAAGGAGCCGACCCGGACCACACCGCGGTTCCCTTCGACGTATGCGGTCAGGTCGGAGGTGGCGCGCTCCATCTCCGCAAAGATCGCAGGGGCTCGTTGGAGCAATACGCGTGCCGCTCCGGTCAGGAGGAAACGGCGTCCCTGCCGTTCGATGAGAGGAACCCCGGCTTCTTTGGCCAGCACGGCGAGCTGTTGTGACACCGCCGAGGGGGTGACATCGAGTGCCTCGGCTGTGGCCGCCACCGTGCGGTGATGGTCGAATACCTGGAGAAGGTGCAGCCGCCGAACATCAATCATAAGCCCAATTTAGGACAAAGCACTCAGGGCTTCGGTTGGTTTCCGCCTGCTCACATCGATCCTGGGCGTGATCCGCTCCACACCACCCTGCGACCCCACTCATGCTCCCCCCCACCCCACTATGGAAAGAATCGATTTTCTTTCCACTCAAAGATGTCTCGCTCCTCTTTTCTCGTGTCGCAGGCCTTGCGTCGGATACCGATGCGTACAGTCAGATGCACAGCTCAACCGAGGACCCTGGAAAGCAGGGAACTCCGAGGTACAGCACCCAACACTGGTGGAACGGGTGGAAAAAACATGCAAAATTCTTTGTTGACCAAGCCTCGGCCGTCCGACATCGGGGTGCTCAGCTTCCGCTACCTGAACGCCGATGGAGTGGAGGAGCTCGCCGACCTGTGGGGTGCCCTCCACCAGCAGCACACAGTGACCGCCTCGCACCTCGAGGACATCGTCAGCGCCATGAGCCTGGACGAGTCCTGGCGTCGTCGCAAGGCCCAGTACATCGATTGGCTGAGCGATCCCGAGACCATGGCGATCCTCGCCGAGCACGACGGTGACCTGGCCGGGTACGCGATGGTCACCATCCGCGCCAACACGCACGGCAGCTGGGACCGCGGGGACCGTGTGGCAGTCGTGCAGACCTTCGCCGTCGACCCCGAGTACAGCGGTTCCGGTGTCGGTTCCAAGATCTTGGAGGAGATCCGCAGGCAGCTCGCCGCCTCGGGGATCCGCGACATCGAATTCTCCGCACTGGCCACAGCCTCCGAAGACATCAGCTTCCTCGAAGAAGAGGGTTTCCGACCCTTTGTGACCACCATGGTCTGCCGGGTCGACGGGTTCGGCCCACACGACTGACCTCGTCACGGCCCATCACGTCATGCGAAGGACCCTGCCGGCAGGGTCCTTCGATGCGTTCGGCCCACACGCCTCCCCACCACACGGACGCAAGGCGCTACCCTCGCTCCGTGGCCACCTCTGACTCCAACACCTGCACGTTCCCCGGCTGCGACCGGCCCGTTCCTCGGCCCTCCTCTCCCGGGCGTCCACCCCAGTACTGCGACCTGCCCGAACACACCCGGTGGCGGGCGTGGAAGGAACGCCAACGCCGGGCCCAGGAGGTCGAACGTTCGACCGCAGCGGCCGAAGCCCCCACCTCCGGGGAAAAATCCGCCGGTGAGGGCCCCACGTCCAAGGAGGCCGAACCGGTCACCGCTGCGCGTTTGCGCGCCGATGACCTGCTCACCCGCTTTGCGGTACAGAGCGAACAACTCACCCGCACCCTGCAAAAGGCCACAGAAGCCTTCACCACCATGACCGACCCTGCCACCGCCGAGGCACAGGTCGAGGCTGCCCGGCTGGCGGGCATCAGGCACGCCGCAGAAGCCGACCAGGCACGGTTGGAGGCGGAAAACCGACGACGCGAGGCAGAAACCGCCCGGCGCACCGCCGAGGAGGCCTCCGCCTCCGCCGTGGCCACCACCCAGGCCGCCGAACGCATGGCCGATGAGGCCCTGCTCCGCAGGGACACCGCCGAGGCCGAACGTGACCGGCAGGCTGCAACGGCCGCGCAGGCGATCACCGAACGCGACGCGGCCACGGCCGAGGCCAACGCGGGACTGGCCGCGGCACAACGACGGATCAGCCATACCCTCGAACAGGCCAAGAACCAGATCGCGCAAGAAAAGGCCGAGGCCGAACGGCGTCTCCAGCAGGCCCGAGCCGAGATCGAACAGTTGCGCCGGGAGAACACCGAGTACGCCCAACTACGGGACGAGGCCGCCCTGAACGCCGAAACCGCACAAGAACGCGCCGCCCGGGCCGAGGAACATGCTCGACAGAGCGAACGACTTCGGGCCGAGGAACGCGCGCGCTCGACCGAGGAACTCGACCTTGCTCGGCGTCGACACGACTCCGACCGGGAGGCGGCCGAGGTCGAACGTGCACGTTCGACCACCGAGTTGGAACGTCTCACCGCAGAGCGTGACCGACTCGCCGACGAACTTCGGGAGCAAAGGCACCATGCCGAAGTCACCCTTGCTCAGGTACGGGAGGCGGCCACCGCACGTCTGACCGCCGCCGAGGAAGCCCGCAAGCACGCCTTGGAGCGTCTCTCGGTGGCCGAGGCCGAACGTGACCGAGCGCTGTCGTCTGCAAAGAGTGGGGAAGACACCGACAGCAAGATTTCACCCGAGTAACCACCCTTTCCCCTTTCGTCCTAGGATGGTCAGCGTGCGAGATCTGGGAACCACTGGTGACACCGGCCCCATGGACCTCGGTGGTTCTCGCAGCAGGGGGCCCACACGCGTCACCGTGGCACAGCGTCCCCGCCCCAGGGTCGACCTCGCTGCGATCTTCGGTCTGACCCCGGGAAGCACCTGGGCGTGGGCGACCGGAATTCGGGCCGCTGTCGCCATGATCGTCTCCTTCGGGATCACCGCATGGGTCATCGACCCCAAACTGGCCACCCTTGCGGCGTTGGGTTCCATGACGGTCCTGTACGAGAAGAAGACCCCCTACGCCTACCGCTCTGCGGCCCTGGCCCTTGTGGGGCTGGGCTTTGTGCTTGCGGTGGCCATCGGCTCCCTGGCCTCGGCCCTGGCCCCGTGGGCGGCGGTGTTCTCCATCGGTCTCACCGCCGGGATCGCCACGTGGGTGTGTGCGGCTTGGCGGGTGGACAAGCCAGGACCGATGTTCTTCGTGCTCGTGGGCACCATTTCCACGATCGTCCCGGGCGGTTTCATCGATGTGCCCCTGCACGCCGGGGTGGCCGCATTGGGTGCGGCCGTGGGGTGGACCGTCTCGATGTCCGGGGTTGTGGTGGGGCCCCGCAAACCCGAGTACGAGGCGGTGGCAAAAGCCTTCCACCAGCTCGCGAGCTTGCTGCGGGAGGTGGGCGGAAACGACCTCGACCACGCCCAGCACCGGGCCTCGGTCGCGGTGGCCGATGCCTGGCGGATCGTCCTGTTGGCCCAGACCCGCGGATATCGGGGTACCCCCGAGGCCGCCCGGCTGCGGTCGCTGCTTCGTTGGGTCTCCGACATCCATCTGGCGACCACGCAGGTGTGCATGGCGCGCACCACCCCGATGCCCGACCGCGCGGCCGACTTCGCGGACCGGATGGCGCAGGCGGTGGCCTCCCCTTCCCAGGTGCCCGACCCCACCGTGTTGCACGAACTACGCCGTGGGATGCGGCCACGTTCCTTGGAGTCCCGCCTCTACGGTCTGTTGTCCAGGGCGGCATCGACCGCACGACGCCCGGTCTCGGAGGAGGCCGAGGACAGCCGGAGCGGCACTTTGCACGAGGAACGTTATCCCGCGCTGATGGGTGCGCTGCGCTCCAGCTTGAGCGGGCAGTCCTTGATCCTGCCGACCGCACTGCGCATGTGGATCACGGTGACCGCGGCCGGGGCTTTCGGTCTGTGGATGGGGTTGGACCACTACTACTGGGTCGCTCTGACCGCGACCACCGTGCTGCAGGGCGGCAGTGTCGTTCTGACCATGAACCGCTCGATACAGCGCTCCCTGGGCACCCTTCTGGGTGTGGTGCTGGGTGCTTTGTTACTCACCCAGGAGATCGACCTGTGGACGGTCGTGGTCCTTGCCGGAATGTTCCAGGGACTGACACAGCTGGTGGTGGGCCGTAACTTCTTCTACGCCTCGGTGCTCCTGACTCCGATGGCGCTTCTGCTGTCGTACACGGCCGTGCCGTACCCGATCATCGATCTGGCCCAGTCCCGCCTCATCGACACAGTGGTCGGCTCCCTGTTCGGGATGGCCGGCGCGCTCCTGCTGTGGCGCAGGGCCTCTGCGACCCGACTTCCGCAAGCGATCATCGCCGTCCTGGACACCGCTCGTGCGGGTGTACTCTCGGTCCTGGACCAGGACGTGTACGTGGGTCCGGAGCTTCGTCACAGGCTCCGCCGCGACATGCGGGCCGCACTGGTGAATCTGCGCGAGGTCTACGACAGCGCGCTCGGGGATGCTCCCCGTGCGGCTTCGACGCGCCCTCTGTGGCCGGTGGTGGTGGCCACACAGCGCACCGGCTACCTGGCTCTGTCCGCGCTGGCGCTGGATGATCCGGAGCCGGTCGGCACGATCACGTTGCAGCGGGTCGACCTGGCTTTCATCGAACTCGTGGCCTCCGTGGCAGAACAACGTACCCCACGCCTGGGAGCGTTGCCGCGTCTGCCGTCCTACCCACGCATCCACATGGAGTTGCGGGCACTGTCCAGTGCGATGGCCACCGCCGTGGCCCAGGACCAGCGCGCGGCCGAGCAGGAGGCCGAGCGCCGGGCCCAACGCGAACAGCGACGGGCCCAGCGGGACGAGGACGCCGATCTTTGAGCGCTTCCTTCAAGGCTTTCGGGGAGGAGTAGAACGCTCACATACCGGCCATGAGGGTTCACCCCACCACGCCGAAGG
>DXDP01000105.1 GCA_019115445.1 Candidatus Nocardiopsis merdipullorum | reverse complement strand
CGATACCGGCCACGCAGCGGTCGGCGAAGACACGCGAGATGTTGGCCAACAAACGGATCGACTCCAGCACGTTGCGGGCGATCATCGGCAACTGGACGTTCAGTTCGAAGTTGCCGCTCGCGCCACCGAAGGCCACAGCGGCGTCGTTGCCGACGACCTGAGAGCTCACTTGGAGCATCGTCTCGCACAGAACCGGGTTGACCTTGCCCGGCATGATCGAAGAACCCGGCTGGAGGTCGGGCAGGAAGACCTCGCTCAACCCGGCGGTCGGGCCCGAACCCATCCAGCGGATGTCGTTGGCGATCTTGGCGTAGCCGACCGCGATGGTCCGCAGCTGGCCCGACAGCTCCACCAGGGCGTCCCGGGCACTTTGCGCCTCGAAGTGGTCCCGGGCCTCGGTCAGTGGCAGCCCGGTGTTCTTGGCGATCTCGGCGACGACACGGGCGGCGAACCCCTCCGGTGTGTTGATGCCCGTCCCCACCGCGGTACCACCCAGCGGCAGTTCGGCCACGCGCGGCAAGGAGGACTCCAGGCGCTCCACGCCGTAACGGACCTGCGCGGCAAAACCGGCGAACTCCTGCCCCAGGGTGACCGGGGTGGCGTCCATCAGGTGGGTACGGCCGCTCTTGACCACCGTGGCGAACTCCGTGGCCTTCCGGGCGAGCTCGCCCTCCAGGTGCCGCAGTGCCGGGATCAGCTGGTTCTGTACCGCGTCCGTGGCGGCGATGTGGATGGAGGACGGGTAGACGTCGTTGGACGACTGCGAGGCGTTGACGTGGTCGTTCGGGTGAACATCCAGGCCGCTGCGCTCCTTGGCGATGGAGGCCACGACCTCGTTGGTGTTCATGTTGCTGGAGGTGCCGGAGCCGGTCTGGAAGACGTCGATCGGGAACTCGTCGTTCCACTTGCCGTCGGCGACCTCCAGGGCGGCCTCGCCGATCGCCTCGCCGATGTCGGCGGAGATCACACCGAGCTCGGCGTTGACCTTGGCCGTGGCCGCCTTGATCTGGCCGAGGGCGGCAATGTTGGCGTTCTCCAACCCCTGTCCCGAGATCGGGAAGTTCTCGACGGCCCTTTGTGTCTGGGCCCGCCACTTGGCCTTGGCAGGGACCTTGACCTCACCCATCGAGTCGTGCTCGACACGGAACTCACTCATTGCACCCCAACTCTCCTGGGAAAACCTGTGTCACAAAGCCTGCCAGACGCACCGGAGCACGAGTGCTCTCCCCCGGAGTGTTCACGTCCCCCTGTCCAGACGCCGACGTGGGCGACGCCACCTGTGGAGCAGCCCCCGTCTCGGTGCACGCACGCGGACCACACCGAACAGGCAGAAACCGTCGACCTCCACCACCGGTGGGTCCGACAACTCCGAACGGCGCGCACTCGTGCTGCGTCGCCCCAGCAGCGACCAACCGGTGACGCGTACCTCCACCCCCTCGGGGACGTCGATGTCGACCTTGCCGAAGACGGCGGTGACCGTCATCCGGTGGTGTTTGCGCAACAGGAGGGCTTCCCGCATGTCGACGTCCACGCTGCCTGCGAGCGCGACCACGTGCTCGTCCGGGTAGGCCACCCAACGGCCCTTGCGGGACAGGCTGGTGAACAGACCCATCACGGGTTGGGGATCCAACCGGACGGGTTGTTCGTCCACGGGGAGCAGGTCGGCGGTCACCCCGGGGAGCTCACCCAGGGTGCGTGCCCGGTGAACGAGTGTGCTGCGCTCCTCGAACTCCTCGAGGTCTATGCGTCCGTCGGCCGCGGCCTCCCGCAGCACACGCAAGACACGGTCGCGGTCGCTGTCGGAGGCACGGAGCCGCTCCGGGGGGATCTTCTCACTCACACACCGAACCCTAGCCACCCGACCTCGACGGCGCACCGTGACAGGGCGGGGCGCCCCCGTGCAGGGGCGCCCCGCGGTTCGTCAGGGGTTCGTCGATCAGGTCTCGAGCATCTCGGTGACCAGAGCGGCCACCGGGGAACGTTCGGAACGGGTGAGGGTCACGTGGGCGAACAACGGGTGCCCCTTGAGCTTTTCGATGACGGCGACGACCCCGTCGTAGCGGCCCACCCGGAGGTTGTCGCTCTGGGCGATGTCATGGGTGAGCACGATGCGGGAGTTCTCACCGAGCCGGGACAGCACGGTCAGGAGCACGTTGCGTTCCAAGGACTGTGCCTCGTCGACGATCACGAACGCATCGTGCAGTGAGCGTCCTCGGATGTGGGTGAGTGGAAGGACCTCCAACATCCCGCGGTCGATGATCTCCTCGACGACTTCCTCGCTGGTGACCGCGGACATGGTGTCGTGCACCGCTTGGCTCCACGGGTTCATCTTCTCGTGCTCGGTGCCGGGCAGGTAGCCCAGTTCCTGGCCACCGACGGCGTACATGGGACGAAACACCACGACCTTGCGGTGGCTGCGACGTTCCATGACCGCTTCCAGCCCGGCGCACAGCGCCAGCGCGGACTTGCCCGTACCGGCCCGTCCTCCGAGGGAGACGATGCCCACCTCTTCGTCGGTGAGCAGGTCGATGGCCACGCGCTGCTCCGCGCTGCGGCCGTGCAGGCCGAACACCTCCCGGTCGCCGCGTACGAGCCTGACCGACTTGTCCGGCTGCACCCGGCCCAGGGCCTTGCTGCGGTCGGAGACCAGCACCAACCCGGTGTGGCAGGGAAGGTCACGGGCTTCCTCGATGTCACCGGAGCCGGATTCGAACAGCTCGTCCACGTTGTGCGCCGGAACGTCCAGTTCGGCCATCCCGGTCCACCCGTGTTCGATGGCCAGTTCGGCGCGATATTCGTCGGCCTCGAGTCCGATCGAGGAGGCCTTGATACGCATCGGCAGGTCCTTGCTCACAAGGACGACCCCTCCGGCCTCACCGTTGTCCTCCTTCCCCAGTTGGAGGTTGCGGGCCACCGTGAGGATCCGAGTGTCGTTGTCACCCAGGCGGAACCCGGCCGGAAGCACCTCCGGGTCGCTGTGGTTGAGTTCCACGCGGAGCGTGCCACCCTGCTCGTTCACCGGCACCGGAAGGTCCAGGCGGCCGTTGGCCACACGCAGGGAGTCCAGGCGGCGAAGAGCGTTACGGGCGAAGTAACCGAGTTCGGGGTGGTGCCGCTTGCTCTCCAGCTCGGTGATCACCACCACGGGAATGACCACTTGGTGTTCGGCGAAGCGGGTCATGGCCATCGGGTCGGCGAGCAGGACACTGGTGTCGAGTACGTAGACTCGTGCACCCTCTTCCCCCTCCACACCGGGGTCGGTGTGGTGCTGCATGTCACGGCGATCGGTCGAGGAACTAGCCACTCGTTCTCCCCTTGGGCGCCATGAAGGCGCCCTGCTGTCACGGGATCTTGGAGGACCGGGACCTGGCCCACGAGGGCCGGGTCCGGCCCTCCTCGCTGAAGTTCCGCGATAGCGCAGGAATCCAATGAGACGGGGCCTCCCGAACGGGTGGACGAACACCACCCGCACTTTCCGACGCTACGTGCCGACAGACCCGATTTCCAGTGTCGAGGACCACCCGGCGACGAACTCCACGTCACCGGAGCGATCACCGCAAGGGAATCTGCGTCAATGGCCGAAGCGACGGTTGCGCGCGCCGTACGAACGCAATGCACGAAGGAAGTCCACCCTGCGGAAAGCAGGCCAGTGGGCCTCGCAGAAATAGAATTCCGAGTGCACGCTCTGCCACAGCATGAAACCGGACAGTCGCTGCTCGCCCGAGGTGCGGATGAGCAGGTCGGGGTCGGGCTGACCGCGCGTGTAGAGATGCCGGGCGATGTCTTCGATGTCCAGCCGCTCAGCCAGCTCCTGGACCTCGGTTCCCTTGGCCGCCTCTTCGTGGAGGAGCGACCGCACCGCGTCAGCGATCTCACGCCTACCCCCATACCCGACGGCGACGTTGACAACCAGTCCCGAATTGCCGGACGTGGCCTCTTGCGTCTCCTTGAGCGCACGGGCCGTCGAATCGGGCAGGATGTCGAGCGCACCGACGGGCCGGGTGTGCCACCCCTCCTCACGCAGGCGCACGATCGCTTTTTCGATGATGCGTACCAACGCACCGAGTTCGTCCTCGGCACGGGAGAGGTTGTCGGTGGACAGCATCCACAGGGTGACCACCCGCACACCGAGTTCATCACACCAACGGAGCAGTTCGAAGATCTTGTCCGCACCGGCACGGTGTCCTTGTTCGGCGGCCCCCAGACCACTGTTCTTGGCCCAGCGACGGTTTCCGTCCATGACGACACCGACGTGTCGGGGAATTTCCTGGCTGGTCAGCTGACGTTCCAGCCGGCGCTCGTACAGCCAGTACAGGGG
>DXDP01000104.1 GCA_019115445.1 Candidatus Nocardiopsis merdipullorum | reverse complement strand
GGGGCGGTCCTGTGGGGGGCTGTTGATAACCGGGTGCGGGTGGTTGCGGCCCCGAATACGGTTGCGGGCCGGGTGTGGGTGACTGCGGCCCGGAGTGCGGCTGCTGCACCGGTGCGGGCGACTGCGGGCCCGAAGCGGGCTGGGCCGATTGCGGGCCGGACGGGGGCTGATGGGGGTGGTCCTGCTGAGGGGACCCGACACTGTCCTGGTGTGCTTCGGGTTCGGGCTGGGCCGCCTGCTCCTCGGCACGTCGCTCGGCCTCGTGTTCGGCCTGCTTTTGTTCCTCGGCCTTCTGCTGGGCGCGTTCCTCCTCGGCCTTGCGCTTGGCCTCGTCGCGCTGCTCCTTGCGTTCTTCGGAAAGGTCGGCCCACCCCTCCTTGATGCTGCCGAGCAGCTTGTTGAAGCGACCACCCTTCTTGTCGTCGTCTTCCTCGACACCGCCGGAGAAGGCCGGGTCGTCGGGGTCGAACACGGCGGTGCCGCCGGGTGCGGGGCCGCCTGCGGCCGCGTCGGGGTCGAAGACCGCGGTGCGGGGGGTCTGACCGACCTGGTCGTCGGGTGCGGGGCCGCTTCCGGCCGCGTCGGGGTCGAAGACCGCGGTGCGGGGGGTCTCACCGATCTGTTGGTCGGTCAGGTCGGAGGTGGGAATCTCGTCGTCGTCCAGATCGGCGGTGGGTACCTGGTCCTCACCGCTCAGGTCGGCGGTGGGTTCTTCGTCCTCGTCCCGGCCCGGGATGTCGGTCGGATCGATGCGCACGGTGCCGGGTTCGTCGCCGATGGGGGTCGACGGGGGGTCGATGCGTACGGTGCTCGGCTCGTCCTCGTCGATCTGCGCTGATCGGCTCCCGGTCTGATCCAACCGGACGGTGCCTTCGTCGTCGGCATCACCCTGGAGCTCACTCAGGGAACGGGTGTGCCGAGTCCACTCGTCACCGTTCCACCATCTGAGCGTTTGCGCATCGCCCTGCGGGTCTGTGTACCAGCCCGGCTCGATAGATCCACCCATGGCCGACAGACTAAAGGGTTGTGGGCACGTGCCGGACCAGCGGAGCCGGGTTTGTCCCTTTTGGTGCTAATTATGAATAATTTAGTTGTCTGTCGGTGTCGATGGTGTCGCGGAGGGTCGTACGGGCCGCGGTGACCTCGAAGAAGGGGGCCACCGGAAGATCCCTGGACCGGGAAGCGAGGTGCGGACCGCTCCACCCCCGCCCCACCACAAGCGGCACCGTCCGTACAGGAACGGTGCCGCTTGTGGTGCAGGAGGCGTCCGTCGGAAGAAGTGGTGTGCCTCCGGCGGATCAGTTCTCGATGTCCTCGGAAATGCGTAGGGAGAACGCCTGGAGGAAGATGTCACCGATCTCGGTGGGATCCTCCGTCATGTAGGCGGCACCGCCCGTGGCGGCGGCGATCTCCTGCAGGGGTTCCAGGTGTTGCACCTCCGGGCCGAACGCGATCGTGATGATCGGGATGGGCTGGGACGGGTCGGAAAGACCGTCGATCTCCTCCAACAGCTCGTCCAACTCCAGCCCACCGGGGTTGTCGTTGTCCCCGTCGGTGAGCATCAGGATGACGTTGCTGCGATCGGGGCGATAGTTCTGCGACATCTCCTGGTAGGCGGCCAGGTAGGTCTCGTACAGAGCGGTGTCCCCGTCGGGCAGGGGTTCCAGACCGGCCAGGGCGCTGTCCAACACGTCACGGTGTTCGGTGCCGTCGTCCGCGGTGGCCTGCAATTCACGGATCGGGGCGAGTTCCTGGTGGTGCAGATCACCGTTGACGTTGGTGGAGAACTCCCACAACCCCAACTCGGAGGAGGAGGTGAACATCTGCAACCCCTCGGAGGCGGCGGCACCGGTCACCTGCATGCGGCTCATCCCCGTGCCGGGAACCTCGGCCAGCATCGACCCGGAGATGTCGACGATCGTCAGCACCCTCGAATCCATCTTGAGCTGCTTCCAGGAGCGGGTCAGCTCGTCGATCGAATCCTCCGAGGGCACGGGAAGTTCTTCGGGTACGTCCTCTCTGAATCCGGCCTCCTCGGTCAGGACGGAGCCGTCCAAGGCACCGTCGGCGTCACGAAAGCCCTCGGAGAGGAAGTGTTCCTGGCTTTCGGCGTCGCGCACCGCCCTGCGGAACTCCTCTGCGGCACGGGTGATGTCACTTTCCTCGCTGCGCACGATGTAGGGATAGTCGAGGTAGTAGGTGCTGTCCAGGTAACCGGCGCGGGCGGGGGCGTCGGAGTGCTGGGCGTTGTAGCGCCACACGGCCTGCTCGGACATCACCATGAGCGGGGGTGCTTCTTCACTGCCACCGCTCAGGGAGAGGAACGCGGCCTCCTCGTCGGCGGAGGCGCCCTGGTGCAGGGCCTGCAGAGCGGCGGTCATGCGTGCGTTGAAGGTGTCGGTGTCGGGGCTGCTCTCCTCCAGCGCGCCGTGCACCAGATAGAGCATGCCCAGGCCGGTGGAGCTGCGCGAGGGGTCGACCACGCGCACGTTGCGGCCCTCTTCCTCGCCCGGTGCGGACGTGGGGACCACGTCGGCCCAGGTGTGTTCCTTGTCGTCGTCGACGAACTCGTCGAGCTCGGTCATAACCAGAGGGGTGCGGGCCAGGGAGGTGCCGGTCTCGGCGATGATGGCGTCACCGGCCTGGCTCTGGACGAGGCGGGGCCACACTGAGGAGTCCGGGATCCACACGTCGGAGTCGGTGTCTCCCATGGTGGCGCCGGATCCGGTGATGCCAAAAGCCACGTTGGCGGAGTCGACCTGACGGACGTCGACGTGTACGCATTCGTCGTCGACGGTGTGTTCACCGGCGTTGAAGTCGGTGGCGATCGCGTCGACGGCCGGGGCCATCTCGGGGGCCACGGCCACGTCGAGTGTCAGGTCGGACCCGGTGCAGCCATCGACCCGGTCGATGACGTGGATACCGGCGACGACGGCTCCGATCGCTATCACCATGGCCGCTGCCAGGGCTGCGATCGCTCCGCCGTGCCGACGACGACGTCGGCGACGCCTGCCCGGTGCCTCTTCTGCGTACTTTCCGCGGTGACGTCCCACAGCTTTCCTCACGGGGTGATGTATGGACGGAAGTGTCCTACGAGGGGGATGGAACCGGTTTGTGACGGGGAAGGTGGAACAAACCGGTGTTATTGGTGGGGAACGGTACCCAACCGTTCACGGTTGGGGTGCGGCGCTGCCGGCGGGGTGCGACCGCGTATGACCGACCACTTCGGTGGGCCCGTAGAAACCGGGTGCTTCCCGACGAATCGTCCGAAAGTGCGTTCCGGTGCCCAAACGAAACCCTACGTCCGATCTGCCGTAATCCGAAACCAGGGAGCCTGTTTTCAGGTCGGCGCGGACGCGTCGGATGGTCAGTTGTCGCAGTTGGGTACGCACAGGCGCCGCGAAATCGAACTCAGGAAGATGTCTCCGATCTCTTCGGGGTCCTCGGTGACGAACAGTGAACCGCTCGTGGCGTTGGCGGCGGCCTGCAGCTCCATTTCCTCGGCCTGGGAGCCGAAGGCGATGATGAAGAAGCTGACCGGGCGTTGCGGGTCGAAGCGGTCCTGGAGTGCGGCGACCAACTCCTCGGAGGAGAGGTCGCTGCTGCCGTTGTCCGTTCCCGCGGTGAGGATGATGACGCTGTTGATCTTGTCCTCGTGGTAGTTGTCCTGGACCAGGTCGTAGGCGGAGAGCATGTTGTCGTACAGGCGGGAGCCGCCGCCCTCCACCCCGATGCCCTCGGCGATCTCGATGAGTTCCTGGCGGTGGGTGAGCTCGCCGTCCTCGTCGGTGCTGTCCAGTCGGTGCATGTCGGCGGCATCGTCCCGGCCCTGGCTGCCGAGCTCCTCGGACAGAAGCCACACACCCAGGTCGGTCTCGTCGGGGAACAACGACAGGCCCGTCAGTGCCGCCTGCGACGCCACATCGATACGGGCAGGGCCGCCGTTGAGGTTTTCCTCCATGTGTGCGGAGGCGTCGGCCAACACCAGGGAGCGGGTGGGCATGGACAGCCGGTTCCAGTCGGTCACCGAGGACAGAAGAGCATCCCCGGTGAGCCGGTCGTGAACCTTCGGCTCCTCGGCGACGATCCCGTTCTGATGGCTCAGAGTGGGTGTGGAGCTCCCGTCCGGGTCACGAAAACCCAACTCTTGTGTCTGGGAGCGGAAACTCTCGCCGCGCAGCACCTCGTACAGGTCCGCGGCGGCCGAACGCAGGGCGGTGTTCTCGGTCGTGGTCACGTACGGGTAATCCAGGTTGACGGTGCCTTCGGCCGGGTAGTGCGCCTCCAGCTGCGGGGCGGCCTCGGGCCGGTCCATGTTGTAGGCGGCCACGGCTTGTTCGGGCACGACCACGAGCGGGTCCACACGCGCGTGCGCGGCTGCCGAGTCACTGAAGAACGTGTTCAGGTCGATCTCCCCGAACGCGCTCTCCTGCTGCACGTCACGGACGAAGTCGGTCATGGCGGTGTCGGCGTCGTCACCGGTGCCCAGGTGCTCGCGGATCGCGTGCATCACCGTCATGCCGTCGGCGCCGCGGTTGGGGTCGACCATCACCACGGGCCGGTCGGGGTCGCGTTCCCCGGGCA
>DXDP01000103.1 GCA_019115445.1 Candidatus Nocardiopsis merdipullorum | reverse complement strand
CGCCCCGCTCCTCGGGCCGCCTCTTCCCACGGGAGGGGCGGCCCTTCCGATGTCGGGGGGTGGGTGCCTCGGGTGCCCAACTCCCGGTTGCTCTTGCTCGAACCCACGAACGGCGCCGGGACAGCGCCGTCGACCTTCGCGTGCTGCCGGCAGGGCCACCCTTGCCGGCACCGTGCATCTTCGCGTTGCCTCCGAGGAA
Source organism: Candidatus Nocardiopsis merdipullorum (assembly GCA_019115445.1). Classification (GTDB taxonomy): domain Bacteria; phylum Actinomycetota; class Actinomycetes; order Streptosporangiales; family Streptosporangiaceae; genus Nocardiopsis; species Nocardiopsis merdipullorum. The sequence continues at coordinate 9,652 of DXDP01000103.1, read as the reverse complement.
GGTCCGCTTCCCGGAACGTAAGGGTTTACCAGGTGAAGCGGTGGCACGGGTACGTTGTCACCGCCTCACGACTCGGGTGGCACGTAGGCGATTCCCCAGAGCCGCGAGATCTCGCTCAGCATGTCCTCGAAGAGGGGTTCGGCGTCCTGCAGGACGAACCGGAAGTGCCCGAAGGCCTCCAGGCTGACGCATCCCTGCAGGCGTTCCCAGCACTTGACCATGGCGAACAGAACCCCCAGGGGCAGGTCGTCCACCCCGAGGTTGCGCCGGTAGCTCTCCAGCTGGTCCCGCAGGGCCGGATCGATCTCGGAGTCGGGCACGACCGGCAACGCATCGGACTCCAACAGTTGCAGGAACAGCCGTAGGAACGTCTCGCCGAAGCGCCGACCCGAGGCGCTGGTCGCGGTGTCCTCGTAGACGTCGAACCCGGGGATGGGTGTTCCGAAGATCAGCGCGTACTCACGCGGGTTGTCCATGGCCCAGGATCGGAACGCCCTGGCGGACGCGAACAGGCTCTCGTTCGGTCGCTCGTGGGACCGGGCCGCCGCCTGTACGTGGTCGGTGACGTCCGCGTAGATCCCGCTCACCATGTGGCTGATGAGATCTTCGAGGTTGCTGAAGTAGTGGTAGATCGACGGCGGTGTCATGCCCAGGTCCCGGGCGATCGCTCTCAGGGTGATCGCCTCCAGGCCCTCTTCGGAGAGCAGACGCCTCGCCGCTTCGATGAGCTCCTTCTTCGTCGCCGCTCGAAGACGTTCTCTGCGCGTGAGTGCCACTCTGCGCTCCCTCGATCCTTGCTGTCACCCGGGCTGCTCGGACGAAGTTTAGTTCAACAGCATTGACTTCATCTAACAGCATGTGAAAACTTAACATCATTAGATACTCCTAATAGCATTCGATTCGGAGGAAGTCGTGCTGGAACGTTGGGGGAGATTCGTACACCGATTCCGCTGGTCAGTGCTCGTACTGACGCTCCTGGCCACCGTCGGCGCCTCGATCTGGGGACCGGGGATCTTCGGAGCCGTCGACAACGCAGGCGGCTTCAACGTGCCCGGGAGCGAGAGCGACGAGGTCGCGAAGATCATCGAGGAGGAGATCGACGGTGTCCGCGCCGACGTGATCGTTCTCTACGAGTCCGACGGCCCGACGGTCGACGACCCCGAGTACCGGGAGGCCGTCGACCGCGCCCTGGACGGCCTACCGTCAGAACTGGTCGACGACTCGGAGACCTACTGGTCCCTCACCGATCAGGCTTGGGCCGAGTACGAGGAGACTGCCCCCGAGGACCCGCCGGATCCCTTCGAGGGCCTTGTCAACGACGAACGGACGTCGACCTACGCGGTGGTCCAGATCGTCGGCGACGACACACAGACGAGAGTGAACAACTTCGAGGAGGTCGCCGAAGAACTGCGTGAGGCGGAGGGACTCAGCGCCTCCGTGGGTGGCCGGACCGCGACCGAGGCGGCCATCTCCCATCAGACCGAGGTGGACGTGACCACGGCCGAGATGGTCTCGTTGCCGCTGCTCATGCTCCTGCTGCTTTTCGTGTTCGGCACGTTCAACTCCGCACTCCTGCCCCTGGCGGTGGCCGGTATGTCCACAGTCGGCTCCTTCGCCGTGCTGCTCGGGCTGACCTACGTCACAGATGTCTCGATCTTCGCGATCACCATCGCCACCATCCTGGCCCTGGTCCTGGCTGTGGACTACGGGCTGATCCTCGTCTCACGCTACCGGGAGGAGCTCAGAAGGGGCCTCAGAGGCGCCGACGCCCTGGCGGCGACCATGGCCACAGCCGGCAAGACCGTCCTGGTGTCCGGGGTGATCGTCGCGGTCGCGCTCAGCGGCCTCCTGCTCTTTCCTCAGATGTTCCTGCGGTCGATGGGTTTCGGCGGTATCGCCACCGTCGTGGTGGCGATGTTCAGCGCGCTCACCACCTTGCCCGCGCTCCTGGCCGTCTTCGGCACTCGCGTCAATTCGCTGAGGGTCAGGAAGTTGTCCACGGCCCCGCCCGGCAACAACACCGAGGGCATCTGGGGGAGTATCGCGCACAGTGTGATGCGCAGGCCCGTCGTCTACCTGGTCGCCTGCCTGGGCGTCATGCTGGCACTGTCCGTTCCCATCCTGCGTCTGGAGCCCGGCGGTGTGGACGAGCGGGTTCTGCCCGAGGGGACCGAGGTACGCGAGGTGGCTGCGGCGCTGGAGGCCGACTTCCCACCCAACGCCACCTCCCCCATCGACGTGGTGGTCATCGGAGATGTGAGCGACGACGAACTCGCGGACCACGTCGACCGCCTCGCCGAAGTCCCGAGTGTTGAGGAGGCCGAGATCGTCAGTACCGGCGGGGACTTCCACCAGCTGAGACTGGACCACGAACTGGACTGGCAGAGTTCCGAGGCAAGGGAGCTGGTGGCCGATGTACGGGCCGTGGAGGTCCCGGACGGCACCGAGGTCCTGGTCGGTGGAGCCAGTGCTGACCTGGTCGATCAGTTCGAGACGATGCTCGAGAAGCTCCCCTGGGCGGCACTGCTCGTGGGTGTGGCCGTCTTCGTCATGTTGTTCCTGTCCTTCGGATCCGTCGTCATGCCGTTGAAGGCCACACTGATGAACCTGCTTTCGGTCTCGGTGGCCTTCGGTGCGCTCGTGTGGATCTTCCAGGAGGGGAACCTGGCCGGCCCGTTGAGCTTCACCCCCACCGGCACGCTCGATCCCTCCTCGCTCGTCCTCGTCTTCGCGATCCTGTTCGGACTGTCGATGGACTACGAGGTGTTCATGCTCTCCCGGGTCCGAGAACAGTACGACCTGACGGGAGACAACAGGCGCTCGGTCGCGATGGGTCTGCAGAAGACCGGTGGGCTGGTCATCACAGCAGCGGCCCTGCTCCTGGTGGTGGTCGGATTGTTCTCCTTCTCCGGGATCACGTTCATCCAGATGATCGGTGTCGGGATGATCATCGCGATCACCGTCGACGTCGTGATCATCCGTACCCTGCTGGTGCCTGCGGCGATGCAGGTCATGGGGAACGCCAACTGGTGGTCCCCCGGTCCCCTGGCTCGCTTGTACCGCTCCTACGGCATTCGTGAAAGCGACGGAGAGGTGCAAGACTCCGGCTCGAAGCAGGAATTGGCCCGGACGTGATGTGGCGGCCCGGGAGCGCTTTTCCGGGGTGCTGAAACCCGGCCCCCGGTTCGTGGCAAGAACTCTCAGTAGAAGTTTCGTCTTGGACCAGCGCTTCAGTGGCTCAACCAAAAACGTTGCTGGTGCGACCTCGAAGACCCAACCCCGGACATTCTTTCCTTGGAGAGAGCATTACCGCGAACGAAGCGGAGCAGTGAACCTTACGAGCACCGCACTAGATGTACCCAGAACCACAATTCACATAGTCCTCAATACTTTCCGGATACTCCTCCTCAGTAGAGCACGAGCCCCTGAAAGGGCGATCGTGCGTGGCCGGATTCGGCCACCAAGACGAACACTCGCCGGTTCTCCGGCCAGGAACCCGGTAGCCCTCAGGCGGGACGTTCGAGCTTTTGGCTGATCACCTGGGAAATGCCGTCCCCCTGCATGGTGACGCCGTACAAGGCGTCGGCCACCTCCATCGTGCGTTTTTGGTGGGTGATCACAATGAGCTGGGACGATTTCCGCAACTCTTCGAAGATCACCAGAAGACGCTGGAGATTGGTGTCGTCCAGGGCCGCCTCGACCTCGTCCAACACGTAAAAGGGAGAAGGTCGGGCCTTGAAGATCGCGGCGAGAAAAGCCACCGCCGTCAAGGAACGCTCCCCACCCGACAGCAATGACAAACGCCTGACCTTCTTCCCCGGTGGACGGGCCTCCACATCGATACCGGTGGTGAGCATGTCGTCGGGGTCGGTCAGGAACAGTTTTCCTTCACCACCGGGGAAGAGACGGCCGAAGATCTCGGCGAACTCGCGCTCCACGTCCAAGTACGCGTCGGCGAACACCTCCTGCACCCGGGCGTCGACCTCGGCGACGATGTCCATCAGGTCACGGCGGGTCTTCTTCAGATCCTCCAACTGCGCGTTGAGGAAGGAGTGACGTTCCTCCAGGGCGGCGAACTCCTCCAGGGCAAGGGGGTTGATCTTGCCGAGTTGGTGGAGTTTGCGTTCTGCCGCCTTGAGGCGCTTGGTCTGCACCTCCCGCACGTACGGGACGGGCGCCGCGTCCTCCCCGGCGTCGGCGGGCGGTGGCACCGGAACGCGTGGCCCGTACTCGGCCACGAGCGTGGGCACGTCCACACCGAGTTCCTCCACCGCCTTGGTCTCCAGCTGTTCCAGGCGCAAACGCCGCTCGGCACGGGCCATCTCACCGCTGTGCGCGGAACTGGTGAGCTTTTCCAGCTCCACCGACAGCTCCCGGACGCGGGCACGCACCGTCTTGAGTTCGGCCTCACGTTCCTCCTTGGCGGCCTCCGCGGCGACCCGCTCGCTCTCGGCCAGGGCATGGGAACGGCCGATGCGTTCCAAGGCCAGGCGTGCGCTCTCGGCGACGGACTCGGCGACGGTGGCCTGCCCCGAGCGGATGCGGCGCCGTTCTGCGGCACGTTCCACCGCTCGGCGTTCCTCCGCGGCCTGGGCCAGGAGTTGTTCGGAACGTCCGGCGATGGACCTGGCCCGCTCCTCGGCGGTACGTACCGACAGTCTGCGTTCCATCTCGGTGGCGCGGGCACTGGAGACACGGGCGGCCAGTTCGTCGCGCACCTCCGGGTCCGGGGCCTCCTCCTCGATGGAGGCCGCCATCTCCTCGGCCTCGGTGAGTTCGGCCTCCAGGGCCTGGAGTTTCGTGGCGTCCTCCGCACGAGCGGCTTCGGCCTTGTGGGCGGCCGCCGTGTAACGTTCGGCTTCGGCCTCGGCGGAACGGACCTGCCCGCCGAGTGTGCCCAGGCGCTGCGCCGATTCGTTGCGTTTGCGTTCACCCTGGCGGCGGCGGGCGGTGAGTCGTTCGACGGTCTCCGCGAGTTCGGCGCGGTCGCGTTCGGCTGTTTCCAGTTCCCGAGCCGCTTCGCGTGCGGTCTCGACCGCTGCCTCGAGCTGTTCGCCGGCCTCGTCGACCGCGGCCTGTACTTCCAGCAGGCTGGGTGCGGCAGCGGACCCGCCGTGGACGAGTTCTGCGGAGAACACGTCCCCTTCCGGGGTGACCGCGCAGGTGTGGGGGAGTTTGGTGACCAGGTCCCGAGCCGCTTCGGCGTCGGTGACCAGGGCGGTGCGTTCCAGCAGTGCGGTGACCGATCCGCGCAGGTGTTCGGGGGCCACCACGACGTCGACGAGGTAACGCGCCCCGTCGGGAAGGGGCGGCCATGCGGACCGGTCGAGGAAGGGGCCGGCCCCGGCGACGACGATCCCGGCACGCCCGGCGTTCTCCGAACGCAGCAGGTCGAGGGCGGCCACGGCGGTGTCCGGGTCGGAGGCCGCGACCGCGCCGGCGGCCCGGCCGAAGGCGGCCGCCACGGCGGTCTCGTACCCGGTCTCGACCTGCACGAGTGCGGGCAGGCTGCCGAGCATGCCGTCCAGGTCGGCGCGTAGGAGGGTGTCCGCGCCGTCCTTGCCGGCCAACCCCATTTCCAGGGTTTCCTTGCGTGCGGCCAGCGCGGCACGTTCTCCCTCGGCGCTGCGTTCGACGTCGCGGAGCCGTTGGAGTTCGGTTTCGATCGCGGACAGTCGTTCGGCCGCCTCGTCCTGGGTGAGCACGTCCTCTGCGTCGTCCTCGTCGAGTCCGGCGGACTCTTCGGCGGCGATCTCGTACTCGGCCCGAGCCTGTTGGGCGCGTGTGGCGGCCTGGTCGGCGGCTTCTCGCAGTCGGGTGATCTCGGTGTCTCCGGAGGACAGGCGGCCGCGCAGGCTTTCCACTCGTGCGGCCATGCGGACCAGGCCTTCACGGCGTTCGGCCGTGGCCCGGTGTACCGCCTCCAGGCGTTTTTCTTCCCGGTGGAGGGCGTCCTCGGCCGTGGAGCGTTCCTCGACGGTGGTTTCCAGCAGCTCGCGGGCCTCTTCCAGTCGGTTCTGGAGTTCTTCTTCCTGGGCGGCCGCCTCCTCGGCCTCCATCTCCAGTTCCTCGGGGTCGCGTTGCCGGATCGGTTCTTCGGAGACCGAGATCAGGTTGCGGTGACGTTCCCCGGCCAGTTCACGTACCGTGTTGAGGCGCTCGGTGAGGCGGGACAGCGTGTGGTAGGTCTCGTTGGCGGCGGCCAGTGCGGGCGCTGCCGTGGTGGCCTGCGTCTCCAGTGTGGTTTCGCGTTCCTGGGCCTGGTGGAGGGCTTTCTCGGTGGCTGTACGCCGTTCCAGGATCTGTTTTTCGTCGGCCTCTTCCTTGGCGAGCCGGTCCGTGAGGGTGACGATGTCGTCGGCGAGCAGGCGCAGGCGGGCATCACGTACGTCGGCCTGGATCACGGCGGCCTTGCGGGCCAGTTCGGCCTGGCGGCCCAGAGGTTTGAGTTGGCGGCGCAGCTCCGCGGTCAGGTCCGTGACCCGGTCCAGGTTGCCCTGCATCGCCTGGAGTTTGCGGATCGCCTTTTCTTTGCGTTTGCGGTGTTTGAGGATGCCGGCTGCTTCTTCGATGAGTGAGCGGCGTTCCTCGGGGCCTGCGTGCAGGACGGTGTCGAGCTGTCCCTGGCCGACCACGACGTGCATCTCACGGCCGATACCGGAGTCGCTGAGCAGTTCTTGGATGTCGAGCAGTCGGCAGGTGTCACCGTTGAGGGCGTACTCGGAGCCACCGTTGCGGAACATGGTCCGCTTGATCGTGACCTCGGTGTAGTCGATCGGCAGGGCACCGTCGGTGTTGTCGATGGTCAGGCTCACTTCGGCCCGGCCCAGTTCCTGGCGGGTGGAGGTCCCCGCGAAGATCACGTCCTCCATCTTGCCGCCACGCAGGGACTTGGCCCCTTGCTCGCCCATCACCCAGGACAAGGCGTCGACGACGTTGGACTTTCCTGAGCCGTTGGGCCCCACCACACAGGTGATCCCGGGTTCGAACCGCAACGTGGTGGCGGACGCGAACGACTTGAAGCCGCGCAGCGTCAGGTTCTTCAGGTACACCCACACCTCCCACAACGGTCACCGCTCACACACTGCGATCATTCCAGGGTGCCACGAAGCAGTGACCGAACGGTTCGATATGGGGCAACGGGCCGCAACACCCGGACACGGGGTCGGGTGTGTGGGAAAGGGGATGGGGGGATGTCCGCCGAACACGAAGGGTTATGGTGCTGTTCGCCGGGTACAAAGTTTGGTGGAAAGAACGCAAAGAGAAAGGAAAGGAACCGCGGCCGCCGGTGGTGGGAGTTGCCGTGGGGTTGGGGTCGACCGAGCTTCGTCCTGGGTCGATGGATCCGAAGGGACGCCAGGATGACGCTTACGGCGTCCCCGTCCAAGGATCCGTGTTCCACGGCACATGTCGGAACATCGGCCGACATGTCAGCGGGTCGGGTCGTGGGTCAGGCGAGCGCCGGCTCGCGGTCGGATGCTCCGCTCACGTCGTCAACGGCCATGTCGAGCTGGTCGTTACGTGCCTGAAGTCGGCTGACCTCGGCTTCGAGGTCACGTACTCGATTCCGCAACCGTCGCACCTCCTGAACCATGCGAGGGTCGGAGCCGCCGACGTGGCCAAACAGAGCCTTCGCCATGATGTGGGTCCTCCACACTGAGTGACCAGTTGTGATGTGCGCATGCGATGTCCCGCGAAAAAGCGGGATCATCGTGTCCGCTTCGCGGGGTGGAAGTCAGTACGCTGTATAACTTCCAGAGTCTCACTCTGCGCGCTACTGGTCAAGATTGGATTACAACAGTCCGTGACTGCCACACCCCGTACGAAGACGGGCAGGACAGATGGCAGCCCACGACACGAACGTACGTCCGTCCCCGCCTGAGGCCCGATTGTGTCCCTGAGCGACGACGGCCCCCAGCAGGCCGGTCCCGTGCTCGGGACCGGGCGGAGAGTGGTGCGTTCGTATCGCTTTACCCTTCCAGCATACTCACCGTTCCACGAAACCGTTGAAGGCACCCCCCGGCCGTGCCCAACGCTCGACCACGGAATCCACCCGACCCGGGGTCCGTTCGCCCCTCAGGTGCTCCAGAAGCCGTTCGCAGGAGGGTCTGTCCCCTTCGGCGACGACCTCGACCCTGCCGTCCTCGAGATTGGTCGCAGCCCCGCTCAGTCCCAGCTCGAGCGCTTTGGACCGCGCCCACCAGCGAAAACCGACGCCTTGGACGTGTCCGCGTACCCACGCCGTCATCCGGACCTCTTCGTCGGTCTCGGCCACGGTTTCACACTCCCTCACCTGTTGGTGACACTTTCCTCACCACTGTGCCCACCCACGCGTGTTGCCCCGCCGTCCACCCGAAAAACCACTGCGAGCCGTGGAGCGGCCTCGGCCGGAAGGTCCCAGGGCTCAGCGGCGGGGGGCAGGTTGACAACGCGGACAGCTGAACGAGGAACGGTTCATGAAGGACTCGCGAATGATCGGTGCCCCACAACGGCCGCACGGCTCGTCCCGGCGACCGTAGGCGTTGAGGCCGCGCTCGAAGTAGCCGCTCTCCCCGTTGACGTCGACGTACAACCCGTCGAAGGTGGTGCCACCGACTTCCAGTGCCTCGAGCATGACGTCTTGCACATGCCCCACCAGCTCCAACACCTGGGCCCCGGACAATCCACGCGTGGAACGCGACCAGTGCAGACCCGCACGCCACAGGGCCTCGTCGGCGTAGATGTTGCCCACACCACTGATCAACGACTGGTCCAACAACGCTCGTTTGACCTCGGTGCGTTTGGTGCGCAGGGCGCGCGCGAACTCCTCCGGGGCGAACGCCGTGTCCAGCGGGTCCGACGCGATGTGGTCGATCACTGCCGGTGCGTCCTGGCGTTCACCCGGTCGATCCACCATCAGGTGGCCGAAGGTGCGCTGATCGACGAAACGCAGCTCGGTCTCACCGGACAACGGCAGACGCACCCTCAGGTGTTTCTCGTCGGGTTTTCCCGTGGGTTGCACCAGCATCTGTCCGCTCATGCCCAGGTGGACCAGGAGCATCTCCTCGGTGTCCAGGGACAGCCACAGATACTTGCCTCGACGGTGCACGGCAACGGGTGTGGCGCCGGCCAAACGGTCGACGAAATCGGTGGGGCCGGGCACGTGACGGCGTACCGACCGTGGGTGCAGGACCTCGACCTCGCCGATGGGGTGTCCCACCGCGTGCGTTTCCAGTCCACGTCGGACCACTTCGACCTCGGGCAGCTCGGGCACGGCCTACCCCTGCCCGGTCTCGAAGGACCGGCCGGTGCGGGACCGGATGGCTTTCCACGCGGACTCGGCGGCCTGCTGTTCGGCTTCCTTCTTGCTACGCCCCTCACCCAGGCCGTAGCTCTCCCCCGCCACGCGCACCGTCGCGCGGAAGGTCTTCTGGTGGTCGGGACCGGACTCGTCCACGTGGTACTCCGGTACCCCCAACGTCTCCGATGCGGTCAGCTCCTGCAGGGACGTCTTCCAGTCCAGGCCCGCCCCCAGGCCGGAGGCGGTGGCGATGAGCGGGTCGAACAGTCGGTGCACGAAATCCGAGGCGACGTCCAGGCCGCGGTCCAGGTAGACCGCGCCGATGATCGCCTCCAGGGTGTCGGCCAGGATCGAGGACTTGTCCCGTCCTCC
>DXDP01000102.1 GCA_019115445.1 Candidatus Nocardiopsis merdipullorum | reverse complement strand
GGTCGGCGGTGGAGGGCCGACTGGCGGCGCCGGGATCGGAATCGAAGTAGTGCTGGGCCACGCCGAGACGCTATCAGCAGACGGCCGGAAGTGATCTGGGTAAAAACCTTCCAGGTGGGTGGAAACGAAGTACCAAAGCCGCCGACGTTCGAGGGATGAGCACCGAAGATGGTGATAAGCGAGGTTTGCGGGAGAACCCATGCGAGCACAAGTAGGAGACCGGTTGGTCGTCGAGAGTTCACGCGCCGACACCCACCGCAGAACAGGGGTCGTCACCGGCGTACGTGGCACCCAAGGGGAGCCCCCGTACCAGGTGCGTTGGCTCGATGCCGACAGTGGGAGCGAAAGTGCCCTGGTCTTTCCGGGGCCGGATGCGCACATCGAACACACGGGTACCGAAACAGAGGGAGCAGATTCCATGCAGACGATGAAGCGCTGGGAGGTCGACGTCGTCGTCGCAGAGGAGGGCGAGTACGAAAGCGCCCGGACCTGGGCCGAAGTGGGACTGCTCTCCGACGACGGAACCGCGTTGCGTGGGCACGGGATGGCCCGGAAGCACCCACAAGACATGGACGTGCCCGAGATCGGAGAGGAACTTGCGGTCTCGCGTGCTCTTTCGGACCTGTCCCGGCAACTGCGCCAGGTTGCGGCCGAGGACATCAACGACAACACGGGCTTTCCCTGGCGCCCCACCTGAAAGACACGGGCAGTAAGTGAACGGAGCGGCAAAAGCCGCTCCGTTCACTTTGTGTCGCCGGGCGGTGCTCTTCTGGCAGAGCCCGGTGGACCGCATGTGGCCACCTTCACCACATGCTGTTCGCACCCGGGGGTCATCGGGATCGGGCACACTCGGTAGGCGGACGACCTTGGTCCCACCGGACAAGGACCGAAGTGGCTCCCCGAACAGGGCACGGCCTCGGCCGTGCCGGGTGTACCCAGGCAAGGAGACCCCGTTGACGACCTCTTCCGGACCACAGGCCGGGCCTGCTCGTGTGCTCGGCACCGTGGACGCGGCCGCCATCGGCGCGGGTGCGATGTTGGGGGCCGGGGTGTTCTCGGTCTTTGCTCCAGCTGCAGTGGGGGCCGGGGCCTGGCTTCCGGTGGCGATTCTCATCGCCGGGACCGTCGCCTACTGCAACGCGCTGTCCTCCGCCCGTCTTGCCGCCCGCCACGCAGAAGGGGGTGGGGCCTACGTCTACGGCAGGGAAAGGCTCGGTGAGCTGTGGGGCTACCTGGCGGGTTGGTCCTTCGTGATCGGCAAACTCGCCTCCTGCGCAGTGATGGCCCTGACCTTTGCCGCCTATGTCCTGCCTGGATGGGAAAAGGCCGCCGCTGTGGCGGCCATCGTGATCGTGGTCGCCGTCAACCACCGGGGTCCAAGACGTTCCACCCTGCTGGTCAAGCTCCTGTTACTGCTGGTCCTGGCTGCCTTGTGCATCGGTGTCGTGGCGATGCTGCTCAGCGGACGTCTGGCCGCGGTGGCTCATGTCGACGGCTTGGGGCCCTGGCCGGGATCCTTCGGGCTCCTCGGCTCGGCCGCACTGATTTTCTTTGCTTTTGCCGGTTATGCCCGGATGGCGACTCTGGGGGCCGAGGTTCGACGTCCTCGAATCACCATCCCCCGTGCGATCACCCTGGCCATGGGCGGGGTGCTGGGCCTGTACCTGGTCGTGGGTACCGGTTTGCTCATCGTCCTGGGCCGTGAACGTTTGACCACCAGCCGGGCCCCCCTGGTGGATGCAGTGGTGATCTCCGGATATCCGGCACTGATCCCGGTCATGGTGGCCGGTGCCGCCGTGGCGAGCCTGGGAGCACTGATCCCTCTCGTACTGGGGGTCTCTCGGACCACCGCCGCCATGGCCGCCGACGGACACCTTCCACGGGCCCTGTCCGACGTCCACGAACGCTACGGAGTGCCTCATCGGGCCGAGGCCGTGATCGCGGCCGTGCTGATCATCTTGGTGTTGTCGGTCGACCTGAGCGGCGCTGTGGCCTTCTCCGCTTTTGGGATCCTGGTCTACTACGCCATCACCAATGCCTCGGCTCTGCGTCTGGGCCCGGACGAGGACCGCCCGCCGTTGGTGGTACCCCTTGGTGGCCTGGTCGGATGCGTGGTGTTGGCCTGCAGCTTGCCGCTGCCGATCGTGGTTGTGGGGATGGTGGTGTTGGGCGTGGGAGCGTGTCTGTGGTGGCTGCACGAACGCCTGCGTGGTTAGGTCTCCACGATCCCCGGGCCTGCCGTACCGGTGGCCACGAACTCCAGTCCGCGCCGAGCAGTGGTGGAAAGGCGCAGGTTCACGAGCTCTTCGGGGGTGAACCAGTTGCAATCACAGGTGGAACCACCCACCTCGATCACCGAGGGCAGGCCGGGGCGGGACACGTGCACATGGGAGAAGACCCACACCGCGTAGATGTCTTCCGTTCCGTTCGGCGGGATGTGCCGGTGGCTGGTCACGGTGATGAGTTCGCCCACAGTCCCGTGTTGGCCTGTTTCCTCGAGCACTTCACGGCGCAGTGCGGTGCGAACGTCCTCGCCCGAGTCGACCCCTCCGCCGGGCAGGTGCCAGGTGCCTGCACCGGGAAACCCCTCGGCGATCCGGCTCAGAAGGACCCGTCCGGCCGGGTCGGTGACGATCCCGTAGGAGGCGAAGCGGCGCCTGCGGGGCATGGCACCGGAGGGAAGGTCTTCCTCGTCGGCCAGTTCGGCGGGGGTGGGGGCGGGTTCTGTCTCGGCGGCCACCCGGGGCCACAGCGCCCGGTGACCGGGCTCGGCGAAGACCAGCCGGTCGATGTGCATACGGCGACCGCCGGGGGCAGGCACCAGCTGGGTGAGTACGTCCACGACTTCCAACGGGGCGTTGGAAGCCAAACCACCCAGGTCACGCATCAAAGCGGCGGGGTCTTGACCGAACAGCACACGAGTTCCACGCAGGGTCGGACCTTTCGACCCGGGCACGATCAGGTGCGCGGTGACTCGGCGGACGGTCTGTTGCTCCAGGGGTGTACTCACAACGACCTCGCAGGTGTGGCGCTGGGCAGGCCGACCAGGGACAGCAACTCGTCCAGTGAGCCGATCGTGGTCACCCCCGAAAACTCCGTGCGCCGGGTGCGGTCGATGATGACCGGGTGCATGCCCGAGGACACGGCACCCAGCCCGTCGGACTGTGGTTGATCCCCCACGTGCCAACAGGAGTACGGGTCCACACCCAGGCGTTGGGCGGTGACCCGAAAGATGTGCGGTTCCGGCTTTCCGGCGCCTGCGGTGTCGGCACAGACCACGGTGTGGAAGTAGGAGGACAGTTCCAGGGCTTGCAGCTTGGGGTGCTGGAGTGCCTCGGGGCCGTTGGTCAAAACCGCCAGTCGGTAGCCTGCAGATCCCAAGGCCCGGAGGGTGGGTACCGTGTCGGGAAAAAGCTGCCAGGATGCGCGATGGGCCGCCAGATACTGCTGGTACAGCTCATCACAGTGCTGGTCGGTGATATCGGCGTGACCGGTCTGGACGGCAAGGGCACGCACCCGTTCGCGGCGTTGCTGTTCCAGGCTCAGCCGGCCGCGCAAGTAGGCGCTGAAGGAGATCTCGGTCTGCACGTCCCACAGGCTACGGGCGGCGCCGAAGTCGGGGTGGCCGAGCCGCTCCATGAGCGCGTGCAAACCTGCCGAGGACGCACCGGTGTCATCGATGAGGGTGTCATCCAGATCGAAGCAGATCGCGGTGGGGGATGCGGGTGTGTTCGACATTGTTCCTCAGAGGGATGGACAGGACAAAACATGCCAACGCTAACCCGTGCCTACGACAGGAAGGACATAAGCCCCACACAAAGGTGTGTGTTCCAGGTCACCGGCGGGTGTTTTCTTCGTACGTGTTGAGCAGGCCGGCAACTCAAGGGAGGCGTTGGAACCACAGCAGTGAAGTCACCGCCGTGGCCAGGGCGAGGATGATTGCGGCCACCACGAAGCGGGTGGCGATCTCCTCGTGCACCAGTTCTGTGCCCAGCGAGGAACCGATGTCTTCGTAGACTTCGTCCAACTCCGTTTCGCTCTCGGCCTCATAGGCATGTCCATCGGTGTCCTGAGCCAGATCGCGCAGGGCTTCCTTGTCGATGTCGGCCGGGACCTGGTAGCCGTCGATCTCGATCATTGCCGCACCACTGCCGAAGGCGATGGTGGAGACGGGAACCCCCTCCTCGGTGGCGGCGGCCGAGGCCTGGCCGATGTCTCGACCGCTGGTGTTCTCCCCGTCCGAGAGCAACACGATCGCAGAGGGCGGAGGGTCCTCCTCCGACTCCTCGTCGAAGCCACGGATCGCTTCCAACGAGGCGAACACCCCTTCACCGATCGCCGTGCCCGGTCCCAGCCGTAGGTTCTCGATCGAGGTGATGATCGCCTGGTGGTCGTGTGTGGGTGAGGTGACCACGGACGCTGTGGAGGAGAACGAAACCAACCCCACGTTGAAACGGTCCGGCAGGGTCTCCACGAACCCTTGCGCGGACTCCTTCGCTGCCTGCAGACGGTCCGGTTCGATGTCGGTTGCCGCCATCGACAAGGACACATCGACCGCGACGATGATCGTGGCCCGTTCTCGAGGTTGCTCCACCGGCATCGCCGGCATTGCCAGTGACGCGATCAGTACCCCCAACGTCAGCGTGAACAGCGTCGCGGGCACATGTCTGCGAATGTCGGGACGGCGGGGCACCACCTGGTGCAGCAGTTCCAGATTGGTGAAGCGCACAGTGTGCTCGCGCCGTTGGGATTGGGCGAACACGTAGGCGGCGATGAGCCCCACCAAGAGCAGGAGCCACCACAGCCGCTGGGGTTCCAGGAAAGTCATGGCTTGCATCCCCCGTCCTCAGTGCGCATGTCCTCCACCGTTCACCTTGGTGCCCCCGGGGTGTGCCGTGCCAGGCGGTGCGCAGTACGTCGCTGGTGAATGACGAACCTGGCCGTGTCCAGTACCCAGTCCCGGTCGGTGCGCAAAGTCAGATGCTGTACACCGCATCGGCGCAATGCTCCCCGGATGGCCGAACGTTGGGCCCCGGCGGCCTGCCGGTAGCGTTCACGTACCGAACGGGTCAGACGTACGTTGCGCACTCGCCCGGTGTTCGGGTCGCGCATCGCCACGTCCCCGACCGCGGGCACGTCCAACTCACGGGGGTCGAGAACCTCCACGACCAGGACCTGGTGACGTGAGGAGAGCATGCGCAGTGGACGCTCCCAGGGCACCTCACCACCGAAGGCGGGGGTGTCCAGGAAATCGGAGATCACCACTCTCAGGCCACGCCGACGGCGGGTGCGTGACATGTCGTCGAGAGCGTCGGCGAGTGTGGCCCGGTTCGGGTTCGGAGAGCTCACGTCCCCGGTGGGGGCGGCCGCCACCGTTGCCAGCAGTGCCAGAAGTGCCTCCTTGCCCGATCTGGCAGGCCAGCGTCGAACTCTGCCACGGTGGAGAAAATGGGCCCCGAAACGGTCGCCCACCTGTTGGGTGAGCAGGTTCGCGGCAACCATCGCACCCACGGCCACGTCTCGCTTGGAGTACATCCCGGTGCCAAAATCCATGCTCGGTGACAGGTCGAGCAGAGTCCAGCTCTCCAGCTCCCGATCGGCGACCAGATCACGTACGTGAGGGGTGTCTGTGCGCGCTGTGACCGCCCAATCCATGTGACGCACATCGTCCTCCCCCGGTTGGTACAGGCGGGCCTCGGCCGCCTCGGACCCAGGACCCAGACGAAGCCCCAGGTGTTCCCCGTGCAAGAGCCCTTCCAGCCGGTGGACGATGCGCAGGTCCAGGCGTCGCAGTGCGGCGCGTAGTCGCGGGTCTGTGCCGATCGCCGGTGTGGACATCGGTTTCACCTCGGGGCGGCGAAGGAAGCGGTTTCGCCGCTGGGTGGTTCGTCCCAGATCACACGTGGGGCCAGGACCGTGGACAAGATGCGGTCGACGACCTGGGCCGCGGTGATGCCGTCGGCAAGGGCGTCGAAGGTCAATACGAGTCGGTGGGCGATGATGTCGTGAGCCAGGGTGCGTACATCGTCGGGCAGTACGTAGTCGCGTCCACGCAGCAGTGCCAGAGCTCGGGCGGCTGCGACCAGTCCGAGGGTGGCGCGGGGACTGGCACCCACCTCCAACACTTGGCGCAGATCGGGCATCTGGTAGTTCTCCGGTTCACGGGTGGCCATGACCAGACGCACCACGTAGTCGGCGATGAGCTGGTGAACGTGGACGCGTTCGGCGTCCGCCTGTAGTTCACCCAAGGTCACCGGATCCAGTATCTGGTGTGCGGTGGGTGGGGTGGAGGTCATTCGGCGCAGGATCTCCATCTCCTCGTGTGCGCGTGGGTGGCCCACATCGACCTTCATGAGGAAACGGTCGCGCTGTGCTTCGGGCAGGGGGTAGACCCCCTCGGACTCCACGGGGTTCTGAGTGGCGATGACGATGAAGGGTGTCGGCAGGGGGTAGGTGGTGCCCCCCAGGGAGACCTGGCGTTCGGCCATGACCTCCAATAGGGCCGACTGCACCTTGGCGGGTGCACGGTTGATCTCGTCGGCCAGTACGAAGTTGACGAAGACAGGCCCCAGTTCGACGTCGAACTGCTCGGTGGAGGGATGATAAATGCGGGTGCCGACGATGTCGGAGGGCACCAGGTCGGGGGTGAACTGCACGCGCGCGAAAGATCCACCGGTGACCTTGGCCAGGGTGGAGACCGCCAGTGTCTTGGCGATACCCGGTACCCCTTCGATGAGGCAGTGCCCTCGGGCGACCAGAGCGATCAGGGAGCGCTCCACCATACGTTCTTGGCCGACGATGACCGTCGAAACCTCGTGCAACGCTGCGCGTAGCAATCTGGTCGGCTCACCCGGTGTACTTTCCGAACCCGAGGAGGGCGCGGAGCCGTTACCGTCTGCCATGTCCCGCCTTCCCGACTGGGTGCCCCTTGTGCGGGGTGCCAAATAGTGTGTGGATCACCCGCCTGTGGCGACACTACCTGTTTGGCCTCTCTCATTCTGGTATACAACGCGAGCACGGGGGAGCCGGTGCCGAAGGGAGCGTGAGATGGCTGTTCACGCGACGGAGCTGACCGATGGCGATCCACGTCAGCTGGGTGGTTTTCGGCTCGAGGGGCGGCTGCACACCACTTCGCTGGGGGTGGTCTATCTGGGCAGGGCCGGCTCGGGGGAGCTTGCGGGTGTGGCCGTGCTCAATTCCGGTGCGGGTGCCGACAAGGGTTCTCGGGAGCGTTTTGTCGAGGCGGTCGGGGCCGGGGAGACGGTGTTGGCCGCGCGAACACACGGAAGTTCGCCCCTGTGGGTGGCGGTTCCGTATGAAGAGGGCTCTCCTGGTGCAGAGACCTTTTTGGAGCGGGCCGGGCGCGGGGGCCGTGTGAGTGGTCGCGGGCCCACGGTGATGCCGCACTGGGCGGGTGAACGTACCGGGATGCGTTGGGCAGCCGGTGCGGGGGCGCGTGACAGTGCGGCGACCTCGAGGGAGGGCAACTGGGGGCTCATCGGGGGAGTGGGTGTGGCCCTGTTGCTGCTTCTGCTTTTGGTGACGCTCCTGTACTGGTGGATGCTGCAGTTTCCGCAGCCGGAGATGCCGATGGTTCAGCCGGAGATGGAGGTGGAGCCTTCTCCGGAGGAGGGGTCGCCCCCTGAGCAAGAGGGGGAGGAGGGTGCCCCTGCAGAGCCCACGCCGATGCCCACTCCTTCGTCCGGGGAGGGTGAGGGGGAGTGGGAGGATCAGCCCGAGGACAACCTCTGACAGGGGAGTGCTGCTCGCCCCCGTCGTTCTTGCTGCGGTGGGGCAGGGGACGGGCGGGTGAGGAAGAGAAGGGGCCTGCTCGCGGCAGTGGACAATCTCCCCCTCCCCAATAAAAATCTACGTCGTAAAGGTGGCGCTCTTTTTTTCCAAAAAAGAAAAAATCGCGCGGCAAAGCCGCACAGCCTTCAAGAAGCTCCCTTCTCGATACTTGAGCAAGGACCGACGTTTGGTTCCATGGCCGAACCGGGTCGATGCAGTGTCTATGCTGGCCGGGTGCTGAAAAAGGTGACTGCGACGCGGTACGTGCTGCCCCTGCGTGAGGGAGGATCGCTACCAGGGTTGGTCGAAGCAGACGATCTTGGGATGTACGTGGTCAAGTTCATCGGGGCCGGGCAAGGGCGCAAAACGTTGATTGCCGAGGTCATCACTGGAGAACTCGGCCGAGCGTTGGGGCTTCCTGTCCCTGAGCTGGCCCAGGTGGAGTTCGACGCGGTCATCGGCAGAGGGGAACCCGACCCAGAGATCCAGGAGCTGCTCAGAGCCAGTGGTGGCATCAACCTGGGGATGGACTTTCTGCCCGGTTCCTTGGGCTTCGATCCACTCAGCTTCGAGGTCACCCCGGCCCTGGCCGGAAACATACTGTGGTTGGATGCGTTCACCGGCAATGTGGACCGGTCCTGGCGCAACCCCAACATGCTGGTCTGGCATGGTGAGCCATACCTGATCGACCACGGGGCAACGCTGATCTTTCATCACAACTGGGCCAACGCCGACCGATTCATCACGCGTCCCTATGACTCCTCCGACCATGTGCTCTCGACGTTCTCTCCCGACCTGGTGGCCGCCGACGCGGACCTGGCACCGAAGATCAGTGAAGAGCTGCTACGCGGTGTGGTCTCCCTGGTGCCCGACCAGTGGTTGGTCGATGAGCCGGGCTTTGCTTCGGTGGATGAGGTGCGTGAGGCCTACGTGCAGCATTTGCTGGCACGGGTGACCGATCGGACGTGGTTGCCGGAGGTGTCGGGATGAATGATGTGCAACGAGGTAACGACGCCGTGGCCATCGGGCGGGTCGAGCAGGAATGTGACCGTGTGGTGTACGAGTACGCGCTGGTGAAAGTGGTGCCCTGCCTGGAGCGCGGTGAATGCATCAACGCGGGCGTCATCGTGTATTCACAGGAGCACAACTTCCTGGTGGCCCGTACCGATCTGGACGAGGATCGGTTGTTGACGGTCGCTCCTCATGTGGATGTGGTTGGAGTCCGCAGTGCCTTGGAGGCTGTTGAGGCGATGTGTCGGGGAGGCACGGAGGCCGGTATGGCCGCAGGTGAACGTCCCGGTGCGCGGTTCCGGTGGTTGACAGCGCCACGAAGCACGATCGTGCAGGCCGGGCCGGTTCACGTGGGGTTGGCGCAGGAGCCCGGTGTTGAGGTGGAACGGCTCTTGGATCGGTTGGTTCGTTAGAGGGCGGGTGCCTTGATCCAGGGGCGTTGTAGTTCTTCTTGCACGTAACGGACGTCACAGGCATTCATGGGCCGAAGGGGGAGGTATTTCCTCCGGTCCGGTGTTGGTATGGGACGGGCCTTGTTTGTGCTCCTTCCCCTGTTGTGTATGTCTACGGCCCCCACCGTGTCCGTATTGGAGTGCCTGTGCAATCCCCGAATTCCCTCGCCACGGCCCAACGTTCGAAAGTGAGTGAGCAGACCTCTTCGTCCGCCGTGCCGCGTACACGAAAAGCTACTGTGCTGCTGGTGATGGTCCTGGGGCTGATGACAGCCATGGGACCGTTGGCCACCGACATGTATTTGCCCGCGTTTCCGCAGATCACCGAGGCGTTGGGGACTGCTGAGGCGCAGGTGCAACTGACGCTGACCGCGATGATGCTCGGGCTTTCGTTGGGGCAGTTGGTGATCGGGCCGATGAGTGATGCCTGGGGGCGTCGTGGCCCGTTGCTGGTGGGTGGTGCCGTGTTCACGGTGACGTCGGTGTTGTGTGTGTTCGTGCCGAACGTGACGGTGTTCATCGTGTTGCGGTTTGTGCAGGGTGTGTCCGGCGCAGCGGGGGCGGTGATTGCTCGGGCTGTGGTGCGTGACTTGTTCAAGGGTGACAGCGCGGTGCGGTTCTTCTCGCGGTTGGCGCTGGTGATGATGTTGGCTCCGCTCCTGGCGCCTTTGTTGGGTGCGCAGCTTTTGTTGGTGGGGCCGTGGCAGTTGAGCTTTTGGGTGCTGGCGGTGATGGCCGCGCTGAGCTTTGTGGTGACGTTGTTGTGGTTGCCCGAGAGCTTGCCGGTGGTTGAGCGTCGTCGTCAGGGGCCGTTGGCTCTGTTGGTGACGGTGGGGCGTTTGGCTCGGCAGCCGCGGTTTGTGGGGCCGGTTCTGACGCTGGGGTTGAGTTTTGGGATGCTGTTCACTTATGTGTCGGCGTTCTCGTTTGTGTCGCAGCATGAGTTCGGTGTGTCACCGCAGTTGTATGCGTGGTTGTTTGCGGTCAACTCTTTGGGGTTGATGGTGGGGACTCAGACCAACGGTTTGTTGGTGGGGCGTGTGGAGACACTGCGGCGTCTGGGTGCGGGTTTGACGTTGGCGTTGGTGTCTGTGGTGGTGCTGTCGGTGTTGGCGGTGTCGGGTGTGGCGTCGTTGTGGATGGTTGTGGGTCTGCTTGCGGTGATGATGTTCAGTGTTGGGTTCATCATGCCGAATGCGACGGTGACGGCGTTGGATGGTCAGCCTGTGTCTGTGGCTGGTACGGCTTCTGCTCTGATGGGTGCGTTGCAGTTCGCTCTGGGTGGTGGTGTGGCTGCGTTGGCGGGGTTGACGCCGTCGGGTCAGGCGTCGTTGTTGAGTATGGCCGTGGTGATGGTGGGGGCTGCGGGGTTGTCGTTGGTTGCGTTTGTGTGGGCGGTGCGTGCCAAGTCGCGGGGTGACTCCTTGCCTGTGTGATTTTTGGATTTTTGGCTGAGTTCTTCTGGTGTGTGTGGGGTTGCCCTGGGTTGCTGTGTGGTGGGGGTTGTGGGCACAGTAGGGCAACAATTTCCTGGTACGGCGGGTCTTGTCAGGTTCGCCTTCGACACGGCAGAGGAATGAGATGGGCATGGGTGAGGTCGGCTTCACTCCTGGTACGCGGGCTCGGCAGTTGTCCGGGCTGAGCGACCTGATCTATGAGGCGGCAACCTCTGATGCGCATGCAGAGGTCTTTTCTGTGCCTGTGGGTGAGGATTGGGAGCGGATTGCGGCCGGTGAGTTCGCCACGAGTGTGACTGCCGCGGCCAAGGGTTTGGTGGCCGCTGGTGTGGGTGAGGGCGACCGGGTGCTTTTGGTGGCGGGTAATCACCAGGAGTGGGTGCAGTTCGCTTTTGCCGTGTGGGCGGCGCGTGCTGTGTTGGTACCGGTGTCTCCGTCTGCTTCGGCCGAGCGGTTGGCTCATGTGGTGCGGCAGACTCGTCCGGCGACTGCGTTGGTGGAAAGTGATCGTGCTGCCCGTGTGGTGTCGGGGTTGCAGCGGGAGATTCCGGATCTGGGGCGTGTGTGGCGGCTGGAGTCGGGGCTGGCCGAGATTGTGTCGTTGGGTGCGTACATGGATGCCTCGGCTGTGCGGTTTCGGCGTGATGAGGTCTCTTCCGAGGATGCGGCGGTGGTGCTGTATCCGATGAGTACGGTGTCGCGTTGGATGCGGGGGGTCGTGTTGTCGCACGGTGCCTTGTTGTCTGCGGCGGCGGGGTTGGTGGATCGGATGTGGCCTCGGCTGGCGAAGTTGGAGGAGGGGCGGGCCAGTGCGCTGTTGGATGCTCCGTTGTCGGAGATCCAGGGCGTTGCTTCGCTGGTGGGGTGTGTGGTGGGCCGGGTGCGTGTGGGGGTGGTCGCGCCGGGGACGTTGCTGCGGCGGGTGGCGCGGTTTCGGCCGACGGTGCTGGTGTGTGATGCGGGGTTGTTGGAGTCGGTCTATGAGCGTGAGCGTGATCGTGCGCGGTCGACGGGGTGGGACTCGCTGGGGACGTTCAACGCGTCGGTGGATGTAGCGGTGCAGTTCGATCGGGCGCCGAAGAAGGGTGCTTGGCGGCGGTTGTCTCGGTCGATGTATGACTGGTCGTTTGCGAAGGTGCGTGAGGTTTTCGGCAATCGGGTGCATCTGGCGGTGTGCTGGGGTGGGGGGTTGTCGGAGCGGATGGATGGTTTCTTCGCCGGTGTGGGGGTGCCGGTGATGCAGGTGTTTGGTACGGCGGAGGCTGCTGGGGTGTTTGTGGCCAATGCTGTGGGTGATCGGGTGCCGGGGACGGTGGGCCGTGCGTTGCCGGGGCGTGATGTGTGGGTTTCGCCTGAGGGTGAGGCGTTTGTGCGCGGTGGTGGGGTGTTTTCGGGGTACTGGGGTGAGGGTGATTCCTCGCGTAGTGCTTTTCGTGAGGGGTGGTTGGCCACGGGTGTGGCTGTTGAGGTGGTTGCTGAGGGGGTTTTTCGGGTGGTGGGCCGGTTGCGTGCGCAGTCGGCGTTGATGGAAGTGCCTGGGCGTTTTGTGGCTTTGGAGCATCCTGGTGCCGATGAGGAGGTGGTCGGTGAGGGGGATGCTGTTTTTGCGGAGGAGGCCGCGGGTGTGGTGGCTCCTACTGCGGCGTTGCCGTTGGGGGAGCAGTCGGTGGAGTCGGTGGACCGGGTTGAGCCGGCTGTGGAGGGGCCTTCTGATGCTGAGTTGGTGGCGGAGTTCGAGGCGCGGTTGCGTGCGCATCCGTTGATCAGTCAGGTGTTGGTGATTGTGGAGGGGCGGCCGTTTGCGAGTGCTTTGGTGACGTTGGTGCGTGATCAGTTGGAGTACTGGCGGTTGGTGAATGGGCGGCCGTTGTCGATGGCTCCGGAGGAGATCGCGGGGGATCGGGATTTGCTGCGGGAGGTGCAGGGGTTGGTGTATGAGGCCAATCGGAGTGTTCCGCGGCATTTGGCGGTGCGGTCGTTTCATGTGTTGGCCGAGGAGTTCACGGTGCAGTCGGGGTTGGTGCATCCGTCGGGTCAGTTGCGGCGTGAGGCTGTGTTGCGGGCTTTTTCGGAGGAGATCGATGGGTTGTATCGGGTGCGGCGTGATTCGGAGTCGTCTGGCTGATCGGTGAGTGGGGTCG
>DXDP01000101.1 GCA_019115445.1 Candidatus Nocardiopsis merdipullorum | reverse complement strand
ACCTTCCGCACCGACGAACTCGATGCCACCCACACCCCGGTCTTCCACCAGTTGGAGGGACTGGTCGTGGACAAGGGCATCACCATGGCTCATTTGCGCGGTGCCATCGACTCCTTCGTGGGAACCTTCTTCGGGGAAGGGCTGCAGACCCGCTTTCGAGCCTCCTACTTTCCCTTCACCGAACCCTCGGCCGAGGTGGACATGCAGTGCTTCGTCTGCCGTGGCGCCTCCGTGGGCGACCCGAAGGCCCCGTGCCGCACCTGCTCCAGCGAGGGATGGATCGAGATCGGCGGCTGTGGTGTGGTCGACCCGCGTGTGCTCGTGACCGCGGGGATCGATCCGAAGGTCCACAGCGGCTGGGCCTTCGGACTGGGAATCGAACGAACACTGATGTTTGCGCACGACGTGCGCGACATGCGCGACATGGTCGAGGGCGACATCCGTTTCACCTCGGCGTTCGGGAGTGAGATCTGATGCGCGTGCCCATGACCTGGCTGAGGGAGTATGTCGATCTTCCCGCCGACGTCACCGCCCGTGGCCTCGCCGAGCAACTGACACTGGCCGGGTTGGAGGTCGAGACCGTCGACGAACTCGGCTCCGATCTCACGGGCCCGATCGTGTACGGGCGTGTGCTCGAGATCGAGGAGCTGACCGGGTTCAAAAAACCCATCCGCTTCTGCAGGGTGGACGTCGGGCGGGCCAACGGGACCGGAGAGCCCCAGGAGATCGTCTGTGGGGCCCGTAACTTCTCCGAGGGCGACCTGGTCGTGGTCGTCCTGCCCGGTGCAGTGCTGCCCGGCGGTTTCGAGATCGGTACCCGCAAGACCTACGGCAGGACGTCGGCGGGCATGATCTGTTCGGCCGACGAACTCGGTCTGTGGGACGACCACACCGGTATCGTGGTGCTCCCCGACACCTTCGGTGAACCCGGTGAGGACGCCGTGGCACCGCTCGGACTGCGCGAGGACGTCCTCGACATCGCCGTCACCCCGGACCGGGGTTATGCCCTGTCGATGCGTGGGGTGGCCCGCGACACCGCTCTCCTGTACGGCGTGGATTTTCACGACCCGGCCGAGAAGGACGTGGCTGCGCC
Source organism: Candidatus Nocardiopsis merdipullorum (assembly GCA_019115445.1). GTDB lineage: Bacteria > Actinomycetota > Actinomycetes > Streptosporangiales > Streptosporangiaceae > Nocardiopsis > Nocardiopsis merdipullorum. The sequence continues at coordinate 16,687 of DXDP01000101.1, read as the reverse complement.
CACCGGTGAAGGGCACCCGGGGCGGATCCTCGACCCGGAGTTGGCCGACCACCTCGTGTTGCGCGGAGCCTCCGGATTCGATCCCGAGGCACCCTCCCCGCTGTGGATGAAGCGCCGACTGCACCAATGCGGGGTACGTCCTGTCTCCCTGGCAGTGGACATCACCAACTACGTCATGTTGGAGCTGGGGCAGCCCTTGCACGCCTGGGACAGGGAACGTCTCACCGGTACAGTCACGGTGCGTGCCGCGGAGGCGGGGGAAAAACTCAAGACCCTCGACCACGTTCAACGATCCCTGGACACCGACGACACCGTCATCGCCGACGACATCGGAGCGCAGGCGATCGCCGGGGTCATGGGTGGCCTGGAGACCGAGATCGGCCTGACTTCCAGCGAGATCCTGATCGAGGCCGCGCATTTCGACGAACGACGCATCGCCCGGGCCTCACGACGCCACCAACTGTCCTCGGAGGCCTCTCGCCGTTTCGAACGAGGTGTGGACCCGGCGATCCAACTCGTCGCCGCGACCCGGGTGGTCGAGCTGTTGGCCGAGTTCGGCGGTGCGACGATCGAGGCGGCTTATACACGGGTCGGTGGCCCCTCGGCACCGAGGCCCATCGAGATCGAGGCCTCCTACGCGGGATCGGTCGCCGGGGTCGATTATCCCTCGGGCACCACGGAGAAGTGGTTGCGCGCCGTCGGGTGCACCGTCGAGACCGGTGAGGACGTGCTCACCGTGGTCCCACCGACGTGGCGTCCCGATCTGGTCGACCCCAACGATCTGGTCGAGGAGATCATCCGGTTCGAAGGTTATGAGAACATCCCCTCGATCGGGGTACGTGCCTCCGGGCGGGGGTTGACCGACAGCCAGCGTCTGCGCCGTGCTGTCGGACGGGCCCTGGCCGAGGTCGGACACGTCGAGGTACTCACCTACCCCTTCGTGGGGGAGAGTGACCTGGACGGGCTCCAACTGGAGCAGAACGATCCGCGGCGAAGCTGTATGCGGCTGTCCAACCCGCTCAACGACGCCGAACCCCTGCTGCGTACCACGTTGTTGCCGGGGATGTTCAAGGCCCTGGCGCGTAATGTCGGGCGTGGGTTCACCGATGTCGCCCTGTTCGAGATGGGGTTGGTCTACCTGCCCGAGCCCGGCGCGGGACGGGTGCCCGAGCTCCCTGTCGATCGGGCCCCCGACGCCGAGGAGCTTGCAAGCCTCGAGGACGTCCTGCCGGAGCAGCCCCGACGGGTCGGTGTGGTCCTGGGCGGCAAGGCCGAACGTGCCGGTTGGTGGGGGGAAGGTCGTCCCGCCGGCTGGGCGGATGCGATCCGGGCCGCCCATGATGTTGCTCGTGTCGCCGGTGTCGAGTTGGAGGTGGAGGCCGCACAATACGCCCCTTGGCACCCGGGGCGCTGCGCCGCGCTGTATGTGCGGGCCGAGGGCGAGTACTTGCCGGTCGGGCACGCCGGTGAACTGCATCCCCGTACTGTCAAGGCCTTCGGCCTGCCCGAACGCACCGCAGCGATGGAGTTGGATCTGGACCTGGTCGAGCGTGCGCGTACCGAACTGCTCGCACCGGAGATCTCCGCGTTCCCGGTGGCCACTCAGGACGTGGCCCTGACCGTGGACGCCTCCGTACCGGTCGGTGAGATCAGCGCTGCCCTGGCCGAGGGTGCGGGAGAACTCTTGGAGAGCATCCGGCTGTTCGACGTCTACACCGGTGAGCAAGTGGGCAAGGGGCACAAGTCGGTGGCCTTCGCGCTGCGTTTCCGGGCCAAGGACCGCACTTTGACGGCCGAGGAGGCCGGTGCCGCCAAGGACGCGGCCGTGGCCGTCGCGGCCGAGCGGACCGGAGCGGTTCTGCGGGGCTGATCCACGCTCGAACGAGTATCGGCATGGCGGGGTGGTCCCCTTCAGGGGACCACCCCGCCATGGTGTGTCAGCGCTGGGATCCACCGGGGCACCAGAGCACCCAACCACCTTGTACGAAGACGAAACGATTCGGGAACCGATGCCCGAAACAAAAATATTTCTGTCCTGTTTTTCCTGGTGAGTACGGGTTTTGGGGTTCGATCTCGAGGGTAGCTTGCATGAAGTTCGTGTTTACGGGCATGAATTCTCGTTTTGTCTCTTGCTCGAAAGGAGCTGGGGAGCTTAGCCTGCAGTTACCTGCCACAACCGGGCACCCGGGTGGAGGGCAGATCAACCTGAGTTATCCGCTGCGCTCTTGCGCATGACTCGGCTCGGAGGTCGTCTCATGACCGAAACGGTTGTCTCGTCCGCACTCGCTCCCAAAGAACATCAGGAACCCAGCCGTCTCTGGCACACCTTCTGTGACATGAATGCAGTGGCCAAGGGGCCCGAGTTCATGGTGACCCGAGCCGAAGGTGTGTGGCTCTGGAACGATTCCGGCGACCGCTTCCTGGACGGTACGTCCAGCCTTTGGTACAGCAACGTCGGGCACGGCCGCACCGAGATCGCCGATGCGATCCACCGCCAGATCAGGTCCCTGGACGCCTACACCGTCTACGGTGACTTCTCCAACGCGCCCGCCGTGGAGCTGAGTGAGCGTTTGGCCGCACACGCTCCCGTGGCCGACCCGAAGGTGATTTTGACCTGCGGAGGAGGCGAGTCCATCGACACCGCCGCAAAGCTGGCGCGACGTTACTGGTTCGCCATGGGAAGGCCGGACAAGACCCATCTGATCAGTCGGACCGGTGGCTACCACGGTCTCAACGGTTTTGGGACCAGCATCATCGGCATGGAGCGTTTCCGAACCGGGTTCGGTGAACTCGTTCAGGAGACATCGGTGGTCCCCCACGGGTCGGCGGCCGCGGTGGAGGCCGAGATCCTGCGTGTGGGGCCGGAGCGTGTGGCGGCCTTCTTCGCCGAACCGGTGATCGGTGCAGGTGGGGTCTTCCCGCCGGAGCAGGACTACTTCACCGAGATCGCCCGGATCTGCCGGAAGTACGACGTGCTCTTCGTGGTGGACAGCGTCATCTGCGGTTTTGCCCGACTGGGCAACTGGTTCGGCATCGAGCGTTTCGGTGTCGACCCGGACATGATCGTTTTCGCCAAGGGCGTCACCAGTGGTTACCTGCCGCTGGGCGGCGTGGTGGTGAGCAGTCGCATCGCCGACCCGTTCTGGAACCAGGAGGGCAACCCGTTCATTCACGGGACGACCTACGCGGGGCATCCGACCTGTTGTGCGGCGGCCATGGCCAACATGGACATCCTGGAACGCGAGGACCTCTTCACCGTGGCGCTGGAAGTGGAACGACACCTGGACAGCGCTGTGCGTGGGCTGGCCGATCACCCACTGGTCAACGAGGTACGTTCCGGTGTCGGTGTCATGGCGGCGGTGGAACTCACCGAGGAGGCGCTGACGGAACGGGGGATCACCACGGCAGAGGTGTTCCACGAGGCTCGGGCCCGTGGCGTGATTCTGCGACCGATACCGAAGGCGTTGCTGATCTCCCCGCCGCTGATCATCACCTGGGAACAGATCGATCACCTGGTTTCGACCCTGGCCGCGGCGCTGGACGCGGTGGCCGCACGACACTGACCGGCCGGTGTCGGACCCGTGGGTCCGTTGTCGATGGGACGGTCTTCAGGGCGCGCGTAGCGCGCCCTTTTTTGTGCCTCCTTGAAATTTTGGGGTGCTCACGCCGAGGGAAAGGCACACAGCCCTTGATGTTCCCCTGAGGTTAATATTTACTAGGAAGATATTTCTTCTGTGGGATGCATGCGGATGCCTCCTGGGAGGCCGAGGGGATGGACATGGGTGAGCAACCTACCGATGACGAGCTGATCACTGCTTGGGGGATGCTTCACGAGGCGATGAACTCGGTGCAGCCCAAACTGCTCGAAGCAGTCACCCCCGACGGAAAGGACATGGCCGGACCCTGGTTCGAGGTCCTCATCCGTCTTCAACGCACACCGGGTCATCAGCTCCCGATGAGCCGACTGGCACGTGAGGTCAGTTTGAGCACCGGGGGTTTCACCAAGCTGGCCGACCGGCTCGAACGTGAAGGGTACGTGGTGCGGGAGAGCTGTTCCGCGGACCGTCGGGTGGTCTATGCCTCCCTCACAGAGCAAGGACTGGACTTCATCGACCGAACACGGGTCGAACACGTCGAACGACTTCGTGAGTACGTCCTCGACCCCCTCGGAAGCGAGGGGGTCAGGGAACTCACCACCATCGCTCGGACCCTTCGTGACAGTGCTCTGGCCAAGAACCGATGAAACAAGAACCCTCGATGGCCGAATCCACTCCGTGGAGGAGGAGGTGTCCGTACGAAAGCACCGAAGGCATCTCAAGTACAGTCGTTCCCGTGTAAGTTGACGGTGAGTTCGGGGGCGCCGCGGGGCGGCCGGGGGCACTGAAGGTTCCGGGGGGAATGATGAGACCGTTCACCACTGCTGCGCAGATGAGGGCGATCCCCCGCTCCACGCGTTTTGCCAACGGTGGTGTCTCCTTCTGGTTCCGCGACATCGGCCTTCCCCAGCGCCGTCCGGCGCTCGACGGTGACTCCGACTACGACGTCTGTGTGGTCGGAGCCGGTTATACGGGCCTGTGGGCCGCCTACTACCTGAAGAAAGAGCAGCCCGATCTGCGGATCGCGGTCGTCGAACGTGAATTCGCCGGTTTCGGCGCCTCCGGGCGCAACGGAGGATGGCTGTCCGCCGAGTTCCCCGGCTCCCGGGAAGGTTTGGCGCGGTCGCACGGCAAGGCCGCGATGGTCGCCCTGCAAAGGACGATGATGCGCACCGTCGACGAGGTCGTCTCCGTCGCCGAGAAAGAAGGCATCGACGCCGACATCGTCAAGTCCGGCATGCTTCTGGTCGCGGTGAACACGGCCCAGGAGGAACGCCTGCGCAACGACGTCGACCATCTTCAGAGGTGGGGCTACTGGCCCGACGACCTCCACATGGTGAAGACCGGTGCCGAACCCCACATCGTGGTGCGCGGGTCCGTGGCCCGTGCCTACTCCCCGCACGCCGCGCGGGTGCACCCGGCCAAACTGGTCACCGGCCTGGCCCGGACCGTGGTCGACCTGGGTGTCGATCTCTTCGAGGACACGGCGGTCGAGGAGATCCTTCCCGGCACCGGGACCGCACGCCCCAAGGTCATCACCGAGCACGGTACAGTCCGTGCCGATCACGTCCTGCGCGCCACCGAAGGGTTCACCACAGACTTGCGGGGCCCGGGATGCGCGTGGATGCCGATGAGTTCTTCGATGATCGTCACCGAACCCCTTTCCCCCGAACAGTGGGAACAGATCGGTTGGCGTGACCAAGAGGTGCTGGGCGATGTCGCGCACTCCTCCGTCCACGCACAACGTACGGCCGACGGTCGGATCGCGATCGGGGGCAGGGGCGCGCCACAACGTTTTGGGGCTGCACGTTCCGAGGCCGGGGCCACCCGACCCCAGGACATCGCAGGACTGTGGCGGTCCCTGACCACGATGTTTCCCGGCATCGTCGACGTACCGGTCGAGCACGCCTGGTCGGGACCTTTGGGGGAGACCCGGGACGGGGCGCCGACGGTCCAGATGGACCGGGGCCGGGGTCTTGGATGGGCCGGGGGTTATTCGGGCAGCGGAGTCGCTTCCGGAAATCTGGCCGGTCGCACACTGCGGGATCTCGTTCTCGGCCGTGACACCGCTCTGACCCGACTGCCGTGGGTGGGACACGAGGTGCGTGAACCCCCACGCTGGTTGGGAACCCAGATCGTGCGCAGCCTCCACCACACCGCTGACCGTCGTGAGTCCAAGAGTCCCGCGGGGAAGGGACACACTTCCCGCCTGGCCGGTCTGGCCACGCGCATTTCCGGTCGCTGAGACCGGGACGGGTGATTTCCGGGTCCGGCCGAGAGAGAACCCTCACCCTCGAACCTGGTTGCATAAATTTGCAGGTGGATGCATGATAGTTCAGTCAGGTTCGATTGGGGGAACCATCATGGAATACACGGCGGCCGTCGCCGGAGCCAGTGGCTATGCGGGAGGGGAGCTGCTGCGCCTGTTGCTCGATCACCCGCAGATCTCGATCGGTGCGCTCACCGCAGGAAGCAACGCGGGAACCCCGCTCATTCAACACCAGCCGCACCTGCGTCCCCTTGCCGATCGGGTCCTGGCGCCCACGACCATCGAAGAACTGCGCGGCCACGACGTGGTCTACCTGGCGCTGCCGCACGGCCAATCCGCCGACATCGCCCAACAGCTCGGTGACGACGTCCTCGTCGTGGACTGCGGGGCCGATTTCCGACTCAACGACCCCCATGCATGGGAACGCTTCTACGGCACGCCCCACGCAGGCACCTGGCCCTACGGTCTTCCGGAACTGCCCGGACAACGTGAACGGCTCGCCGGCGCACGCCGCATCGCAGTCCCCGGCTGCCACGTCACCGTCGCCACACTCGCATTCCTGCCGGGCCTGGCCGAACAGCTCCTCGAGCCCGACCTGACCGTCGTCGCGGTCACCGGGACCTCCGGGGCGGGCAAGGCACCCAAACCCAACCTCATCGGCAGCGAGGTCATGGGCGCGCTCAGCCCTTACGGCGTCGGCGGTGTCCACCGGCACAACCCCGAGATGGTCCAGAACCTCACCGCGGTCACCGGTGAACCGGTCCGCCTGTCCTTCACCCCCGTCCTTGCTCCCTTGCCTCGAGGGATCCTCGCCACCTGCACGGCCCCCCTCAAACCGGGGGTGACGGTGGACCAGATCCGAGCCGCCTACGAGACCACCTACGCGGACGAACCCTTCACCCACCTACTGCCCGAGGACGTCTGGCCCAGCACCGCCATGACACTCGCGGCAAACACCACGCTGCTCCAGGTCACCGTCGACCCCGACGCCCACCGCATGGTCGCTGTCGCGGCCTTGGACAATCTCACCAAGGGCACCGCCGGTGGTGCAGTGCAAAGCACCAACCTGGCCCTGGAACTGCCCGAGGAGACCGGCCTGCCGCTCACCGCGGTCGCCCCATAACGAGGAGGGCACCGTCCGTGAGTGTCACCGCACCCCGTGGCTTTCGGGCAGCGGGGGTCTGCACGGGTTCGAAGAGCCCCGGTCAACGCGACATCGCCGTTGTCGTCAACGACGGGCCGTCCCGCTCCGCCGGGGGAGTGTTCACCGAAAATGACGACCCCGCTGCTCCTGTCCTGTGGTCCGAACAGGTCATCTCGGGCGGCCGCCTACGCGCCGTCGTGCTGGACTCCGCCGCGGCCAACTCGGGGACCGGACTTTCCGGTTTCCATGACGTACAGGTCCTGGCCGAGCACACCGCCGAGCTGCTCGCAGGCTCGACCCACGAGATCGCCCTGTGCGCCGCCGGGCCGATCGGGACACGACCCAACACCGTCGTGTCACGGCACGGGGTCACGACCGCACTTGGCGAGGCGGTCCGAGGAGGTGGGTTGGCCGCGGCCGACGCGTTGCGCACCAACGACACCGTCGCCAAGATCGCCTTCCAACGCGACGGCGGAGTGACGGTCGGAGGTATGGCCAAGGGCCCCGACCCTTCCGTGAGTACGGCTCTGTGCCTGCTCACCACCGACGCGGACCTGACCGAGGACCAGTGTCGACACCTGGCGCAAGCAGTGACGGCCGAAGTGTTTGCCCCACTGACCGGTACCAACGACACCGTGCTGTGCCTGGCCAGCGGTTCCGCCGAAGCCACCGGTCTCGGCGAGGACGGGGTCCACGCACTCATGGTCAAGGTGTGCGCGGACCTTGCCGCCCAGATCTTCGCAGACCCCCCGACCACCGATGACAAGCAGGCACACACATGATCGCGCGACCCTCGACACCCGCAGACAACGACGAACAGGCCGAGGCCATGGACAAGGCCGCCCACCTCATCGAGGCGCTGCCCTGGCTCTCCCGTTTCCACGGCCGCACCGTCGTGGTCAAGTACGGCGGCAACGCCATGATCAACGACGAACTCCGTGTTCGTTTTGCAGAGTCCATCGTCTTCCTGCACTACGCGGGTCTGCGGCCCGTCGTGGTGCACGGTGGCGGACCACAGATCAGTGCGATGCTCGACAAGGCAGGGGTGGAGTCGACCTTCACCGCGGGACTGCGGGTGACCACCGACGAGGCGATGGACGTCGTCCGCATGGTTCTCACCGGCCAGGTCAACCGCGAGATCATCGGACTGATCAATCAGCACGGCCCGTTCGCCGTCGGCATGTCCGGGGAGGACGCCAACGTGCTCCACGCCGAACGCAAGATCGTCGAGGTCGACGGACGTAGCACGGACATCGGCCGGGTCGGCAAGATCGGCCGGGTCGACCCGGGTGCGGTCTCCGCGCTCATCGCCGACGGACGAATCCCGGTCCTGTCCAGCGTGGCCCGGGCCGACGACGGCGGTGTCTACAACGTCAACGCCGACACCGCCGCCTCCGCACTCGCCGTCGCCCTGAACGCCGGAAAGCTCATCATGCTCACCGACGTCGAGGGATTGTTCGCCGATTACCCGGACAACACCGAACTCATCAGTCGCCTCAACACCGACGAACTGCGCGCCCTGCTCCCCAAGCTCTCCTCGGGCATGTCCCCCAAGATGGAGGCATGCCTGCACGCCGTCGAGGGGGGCGTCCCCCAAGCACACATCATCGACGGCCGGGTTCCGCATTCCCTCCTTCTGGAAGTCTTCACCGACCGGGGTATCGGCACCATGGTCGTCGACGAAGCGCTCGAGGCCGCCCTGCTCGCCGGGAACGGCCACTACTCCCGAGAGCGGAGCTCCGGCGCGACCAGCATCGACCACGACAACGGAGACACACAGTGACCACCAGCGATCTGCATGAGCGCTTCGCCGCTTCGCTCATGCCGAATTACGGACAGCCCCGAACCGCCCTGACACTCGGGCGCGGCTGCGAGGTCTACGACGCCGACGGCCGCCAGTACCTGGACCTCATCGCCGGAATCGCCGTGTCCTCTCTCGGACACGGCCATCCGGCACTGGTCAAGGCCGTGGCCCACCAGGCGGCCACGCTCGCTCACTCCAGCAACCTTTTCATCAACGAACGCGAGGTCGAACTGGCCGAACGCCTGGTCGACCTGCTCGGCGGTGACGCCAAGGTCTTCTTCGCAAACTCAGGGACCGAGACCAACGAGGCCGCCCTGAAGCTCGTCAAGCGCGCAGCAGGCCCCGGACGTCATTACTTCGTGGCCGCCGACGAGGGGTTCCACGGACGCACCTTCGGTGCTCTTGCACTGACCGGCAAAGAATCCATCCGTACCCCTTTTGGTCCCTACGGCATGGACGTACGTTTCGTCCCGCACGGTGACCTCGAAGCGCTGCGTGAGGCCGTCGACGAACACTGCATCGCAGTGTTCACCGAACCGACCCAGGGAGAGGCCGGGATCGTTCCCGCACCCGAGGGCTACCTCGCCGGGGTCCGGGAAATCTGTGACGACACCGGCGCAGCATTCGTCCTCGACGAGATCCAGAGCGGTATCGGCCGCACCGGTCGCTGGTTCGCCCATCAGAGCGAGGACGTGCGCCCGGACGTCATCACACTCGCCAAAGGTCTGGGTGGTGGGCTGCCCATCGGGGCGTGCGTCGGCTTCGGCCGGTACGCCGACGTCTTCCACAAGGGTGACCACGGTTCCACGTTCGGGGGCAACCCGGTCGCGTGCGCCGCGGCACTTGCGGTCCTCGACACCATCGAGGAGGAAGGCCTGCTCGCCCACACCGCGGTCATGGGAGACCTTCTCGCCGAGCAGATCGAAGGCATCGAACACCCTCTCCTCGAAGGACAGCGCGGCATCGGACTGTGGAGGGCCCTGACCCTGACCGGCCCCCATTCCGCCCACGTCCAGGAACAGGCCGCGATCCGCGGCTTCCTGGTCAATGCCGTGGCCCCCACCACGATCCGGCTCGCCCCGCCCCTGGTCATCACACCCGAGCAGATCGGTGTGTTCATCGAGGCCCTGCCGAACATCCTGGATGCCGCAGAGGCCGCTGCAGCCGAGGAGGCCACATGATTCGGCACTTCCTGCGTGACGACGACCTCACCCCGGACGAACAAGCGCACGTGCTCGACCTCGCCGACGACATGAAACTCGATCGTTTCGGTCACCGACAGCTCGCCGGTCCCCGCACCGTCGCCCTTCTCTTCGACAAACCTTCCACCCGTACCCGCATCTCGTTCTCCGTCGGGATCACCGACCTGGGTGGAAGCCCGCTCGTCCTGGACTCGGACCACACCCAGATGGGCCGGGGCGAACCCTTGGAGGACACCGCGCGAGTCATGGAACGACAGGTCGCCGCAGTGGTCTGGCGCACCTTCTCCCAGACGGACCTGGAAAGGCTGGCCGCCGACATCTCGGTGCCGGTGATCAACGCACTCACCGACCGGTTCCACCCCTGCCAGGTCCTCGCCGACCTGCAGACCATCCGTGAACACAAGGGGACCCTGGCCAGGACCACCCTGGCCTACCTCGGTGACGGCGCCAACAACATGGCCCACTCCTACCTCCTGGGTGGTGCCACGGCAGGCATGCACGTACGTGTCGGTGCCCCCGAGGACTTCCGTCCCGACCCCGCCGTGCTCACCCGAGCAGAGGAGATCGCGGCCAGGACCGGGGGTTCTGTCACCGTCACCACCGACGCACACGCCGCCGTCGAAGGCGCGGACACCGTGGCCACCGACACCTGGGTCTCCATGGGACAGGAGGAGAAGAGCGAGGAGCGAGAGGCCCCCTTCCGCCCCTACACCGTTGACACCGCGCTCATGGAAGCAGCCCACCCCGAGGCGATCGTGCTGCACTGCCTACCCGCTTACCGAGGAAAGGAGATCTCCGCAGAGGTCCTCGACGGGCCCCGGAGCGTGGTCTGGGACGAAGCGGAAAATCGACGCCACGCACAGAAGGCCCTGATCGCCTTCCTGCTCGACGCCGGCGACCACCCCCCCGAGGAGTGATGGCGAGCGAAGCAGGTGGCGCTGCACCGATGACCAAAGCAGCCAGACACGCCCGCATCTCCGACGTCCTCACCCGGGAGGACATCCGTTCCCAGGGTGAACTGGCCGAACGTCTCGCAGAAACCGGTGTCCAGGTCACCCAGGCCACTCTCTCCCGAGACCTGGACGAACTGGGAGCGGTCAAGCTTCGTACCGCGGACGGTCACCTGGCCTACGTCCTGCCCGGAGAGGGCGGAGAGCGCCTGACACGCACCCGGCCCGACACGCTCGACCTCGAACAGGTCTCCGGGGCACGACTCACGCGGCTGGCCGAGGACCTGCTCGTGTCGGCCGAGGCATCGGCGAACATGGTCGTCGTCCGCACCCCTCCCGGGGCGGCCCAATACCTGGCCTCGGCCATCGACCACACCGACTTCCACGCCATCCTGGGCACCATCGCCGGGGACGACACCATCCTGATGATCTCCCGCGACCCCCAAGGCGGAGAGGAACTGGCCGCGGCACTCCTGCGGCTGGCCGAACGCAGACCGTAGACGCGCGCCGCCCCGCGGCCCGGCCACGACCCACACCCCGGTATTTCAAGACCACGTCCACACGAAGGAGACCACCATGGCCGATCAGTCCGGTCCCGCCGGGCCGAACGGGGCCCGGCCCAAGACACTGCGCCTGTGGGGAGGCCGCTTCCAGGGAGACCCCGACCAGGCACTGGCCCGCCTTTCACTGAGCACACACTTCGACTGGCGCCTGGCCCGACACGACATCGCCGGTTCCCGCGCACACGCACGGGCACTTCACCGTGTCGGTCTGCTCACCGACGACGAGCTCGACCGGATGATCGACGGCCTGGACCTGCTGGAGACCGACGTGGCCTCGGGGACCTTCACCCCCGTACTGGAGGACGAGGACGTACACACCGCGCTGGAACGTGGCTTCATCGAACGTGTCGGCCCCGAACTGGGCGGTCGACTGCGCGCGGGCCGATCCCGCAACGACCAGATCGCCACCCTGGTGCGCATGTATTTGCGGGAAGAGGCTCGGGCGATCGCCGACCAACTCCTCGACCTGGCTCAGGCCCTGGCGGATCAGGCCGAGGCCCACCCCGAGGCGGCCCTGCCCGGACGCACCCATCTGCAACACGCCCAACCCGTACTCTTGGCGCACCAACTCATGGCACACGCCTGGCCGATCGTGCGAGACGTGGAACGGTTGCGTGACTGGGACCGACGTGCCGCAGTGTCCGCATACGGATCCGGCGCATTGGCCGGTTCCTCCCTGGGCCTGGACCCCGAGACCGTCGGCGCCGAACTGGGTTTTCCGAGTTCTGCGGAGAACTCCATCGACGGTACAGCCGCCCGCGACGTCGTCGCGGAGTTCACGTTCGTCACCGCCATGATCGGGGTCGATCTGTCTCGCCTGTCGGAGGAGATCATCCTGTGGGCGACCAAGGAGTTCTCCTTCATCACCCTGGCCGATGCCTTCTCCACCGGCTCCTCGATCATGCCTCAGAAGAAGAACCCGGACGTGGCCGAACTCGCCCGGGGCAAGGCCGGACGTCTGATCGGCGACCTCACCGGGTTGCTCACCACTCTCAAGGGGCTCCCGCTGGCCTACAACCGGGACCTGCAGGAGGACAAGGAACCGGTCTTCGATGCCGTGGACAGTCTGCACCTCCTTCTTCCCGCGATGACCGGAATGGTGGCCACCTCGACCTTCCACACCGACAGAATGGCCGAACTGGCACCGCAGGGCTTCTCCCTGGCCACCGACATCGCCGAATGGTTGGTCCGTGAACGGGTCCCCTTCCGTGACGCACACGAGATCGCGGGCACGTGCGTGCGTGTGTGCGAGGAGCGCGGCATCGACCTGCCGGACCTGACCGACACGGACCTTGCCGAGATCTCACCCCACCTGACGCCGCAGGTACGGGAAATCCTCACCGTTCAGGGCTCCCTGGCCTCCCGCGCCGGTAAAGGCGGGACCGCCCCGGTACGTGTCGCCGAACAGTTGGAGAGGCTGCTCTCCGACATCGATGAGCACCGCAAGGCGTTCGTCGGCTGAGCCCTTCCCACACCGTGTCCCACCCGCCCTCTTTTGTGTATTCGCCTGCCGGAGGGCGGGTGAGTGCTGTAACGTCCTGACTCTGCGGGCACCATATGTGGTCCTTCCTGCGCGCACTGTGACGCCCATGTGTGGACACCTGTGCGCTGCGAAGAGGCAAATACACCCGGGTGCCTGTGAATCGGTTCGGGAGGGGCGCCATGGGACAGTCGGAGGGAGCTCGCCGCAGCATCAGAGCTCAGATGAGCAGGATCGTTCTGGTCCCCACAGCCACGTTCCTGGTGTTGTTCACCGTACTCAGCGCGATCATCCTCGCTCAGGCCGTTTCCCTGCGTACCTCGGTCGACGGCGGCAAAGCCGGACTCGAACTCGGCCGGGCCCTTGCCGACCTGCAACACGAGCGCCGTCTGAGCGCCGAGTACCTGACCGTCCCCGAAGGACACGGACGTACAGCCCTGGTCGAGGCGATGGAGCGGACCGACACCTCGGTGGAGACCGTGCGCACGTTGCGCGACTCCCTCGGTGACCCCGACAACAGCACCGAAACCGCGCTGTCCAAAGACTTCTTCGACGCCCTGGACACCCTCCAGGATCTGCGGGAGGACAGTAGCGATCCCCCCGGCGATCCCCAGGAGAGCCTCACCGCCTACACCGACGCGATACACCTGGGAATCCGTCTCTACAGCGACACGACGCACACCCTGGACGACGGCCCCGCTGCGGCCGAGGCCGCAGCCACCACGGACCTGTTGTGGGCTCGAGAAGGGTTCAGTCACGCCGACGCCCTGATCAGTTCGGCCCTGTTGGAGGACACACTCGCTCAGGACCGGCAGTCACAGATCACGGCACTGGCCCACGATGCCCAGCACCGGATGAGCACACCCCGGCCCGGGGCCGAGGTGAAAGGTGCCTCCGAGCGGGAAGAGCTGTTGGAAGGGCAGGCCTGGAAGGAGGCCTACACCATCGTCGAGGCCTTCAGCGGACACGAGGCGGACGTGACCGTCGATCCCCTCACCGGTGAAGCGATCCGCGACAACACACCGCCCCCCGAAGCAGCAGACTGGCGGCCGGTCGCCGACAAGGTCCGAACAGACCTGGGAGAACTCGTCGACGAACGTGCCGAGGCAGTGGTCACCGCCACCGAGGACGCAGGCTCGTGGATGATGACGCTGGCTCTCAGCGGCTGCATCATGTCGCTGTTCGCCGCCACCGTCGCCTACGGTGTCGCCGCCCGTATCGCCGGACAGCTGACCTTCCGACTCACGCGCCTCCGAGCCGAGACCCTGGGCACCGCGCGTAACGACCTACCTCGTATCGTACGCCGCCTCGAGGCCGGGGGCAGTGTCGACCTCGACACCGAGATGAAACAACTCGACCACGGTGACGACGAGGTGGGCCAGGTCGCCGATGCCTTCGACATCGCCCAGCGCACGGCCGTCGGTGCCGCGATCAGGCAGGCCGACATCCGCGCCGGGGTCAACCGCGTCTTCCTCGGAATCGCTCACCGTAATCAATCACTCGTCCAACGCCAGCTCCAGCTGTTGGACCGGATCGAGCGGGAAGAGGAAGACCCCGACCTGTTGGAGAGTCTGTTCCAGCTCGACCACTTGGCCACACGAGGGCGTCGGCACGCCGAGAACCTCATCATCCTGGGTGGAGGGCGGCCCGGCCGTCGTTGGCGTCATCCGATCCCCCTCGTCGACATTCTGCGCGGGGCCATCTCCGAGACCGACGAGTACGCCCGTGTACGCCTGACCAGCATCCCGAACCTGTCCTTGTCCGGAGCGGTCGTGGCCGACGTCATCCACCTGCTCGCCGAACTCGTGGAGAACGCCACCGCCTACTCACCACCCCACACCGAGGTCACCATCAGCACGGAGACGGTTCCCAAGGGTGTGGCGATCGAGGTCGAGGACCGTGGCCTGGGGATGACGGAGGACGCGTTGGTCCAGGCCAACACCATTCTCGGCGAGGCGCCCGAGTTCGACATGATGGGGCCGGGAAGTGATGCACGCCTTGGCCTGTTCGTGGTCGCTCGGCTTGCCGGCAAACACGACATCGGGGCCGAGCTGAGTCCCTCTCCCTACGGCGGCACACGTGCTGTCGTGCTGATCCCGAACGTGCTCGTGGTCGCTGCCACCGAGACGGAACAGGGACGATCACGACCCATCGGTGTGGCTCACCAGGAAACGAGCGACCCCCGGTCCGAGGGGGAAGGCCCCCAAACTCCGGCCCAGGAACGGCCCGCACAGCGAGCACGGACCGTGCTGCGCTCGGTGCCGCAGCCGAAGACCTCGCAGAACACCCCGGAGACCACAGACGGACAAGCGTCCCTGCCCCGACGCCGTGACAGCGGTCGGGTCGGTCGCGGAGCGGGACGCTCGGGGCTTCCCAGGCGCAAACGACAGACCAGCCTCGTCCCGCAACTTCGACGAGAGGACGACAGCACGCAGGACAGGCCCGCTCCGGCCAAGAAGAGTCCCGAGCAGGCCCGCAGCATGATGAATGCCTTCAGCGCGGGAACCCGGCGAGGCCGGGAGGGAGCCGAACCGGACGGGGGAGAGCAGAGCAGTGAAGGTCAGGTCGGCGACGACGCCGACGATCACACAGGAGAGAGCGACTGAATGGTGGGCAAGAGCAAGGCCGCTGACAATCTGGACTGGCTCCTGGACGACCTCGTCGGTCGTGTGGTCGGAGCCGAACACGCGATCGTGCTGTCGACCGACGGGCTGTTGCTCGGTTGTTCGCGCACGTTGGGAGCGGAGGACGCCGAGCACCTGTCCGCACTGGCCTCGGCGTTCCACAGCCTGGCGCGGGGAACCGGCCGGCATTTCGATGGTGGAGACGTCCGCCAGACCGTGGTGGAGATGGAACACTCCTACCTCTTCGTCACGGCCGCGGGTGCGGGCGCTTGCCTGGCGGTCCTGGCTGTGGAGGAAGCAGACGTCGGACTGGTCGCCTACGAGATGAATCTGGCGGTTCGGCGGGTCGGCCAGTTCCTCACTGCGGCCCCGAGGCACTCCGGTGAACTCACGGCCATGGGAGGGGGCGGGGCATGAGCGCCTCGGAGCGGCCGTTCCAGGACACCCCACGGTACGGCGGCCCCGGGCACCCTGCTTCCGGGGAGACCTCATCGAGTGACCCGGCGGGGGACTCACCGGCCGGACCACTGGTGCGGCCCTACACGATGACACGTGGTCGGACCCGTCCTCGGGACGGGACAGCCCGCTTGGACATGATCACCATCGTGATGGCCGCGCACGATCCGGGAAGCGGCTCCTGGGAACCCGAACAGGAAGCCATCCTGCGGTTGTGCCGCAAGCCCATGTCGGTCGCGGAACTCTCGGCTCGGCTCGACCTTCCCCTGACGGTGGTCAAGGTGCTTTTGAGTGATCTGGTCGCCGATGGCGACGTGCGCACCAGGGCAGCTGTGCCCGTGGCCCGGCTTCCCGAGAAGAAAATACTTCAGGCGGTACTCGATGGCATCCGCAGACTCTGAGACGTACACGAACCCCCAGGAAGTGATCCCGCAGGCAGTGAAGGTACTCGTCGCGGGTGGTTTTGGCACGGGCAAGACCACTTTGGTGGCCTCGGTCAGCGAGATCACCCCTCTCAGCACCGAGGAGTTGATGACCGAGGCGAGCTATGGGGTGGACGACCTCGAAGGGGTGGAGGAAAAGGCCACGACGACCGTCGC
>DXDP01000100.1 GCA_019115445.1 Candidatus Nocardiopsis merdipullorum | reverse complement strand
GTGATGCGTTCGAGGAGTTCACGCACGTTCCGAGGGGGACCCAGTCCGGGGTCGGGGGGTGCCGCCGTGGAAGCCAGACGGTACAGTCCCGCATCCCTGGTCCGGTCACGCAACCACCCGATCTCGTGCCGGGCGGAGCGCAATTCCTCACGGGTGGTGCCGAGCTCCTCTCTCAGGTCCGAGTTCTCGGCGAGGAGGCCATGGCGCTCGGTGGTGAGTTCCTCGATCCGTGAGTTGAGGCGGGTGACTTCCTCGCGCAGGCGTTGGGCCTGCTGTTCCTGTGCCTCCAGTGCGGCGGTGGTGGTCGGGGTGCCCGGTGCCACGACGTACGAGGCCTGCTTGAACGCCTCTGCGCGCAGGTCCTTGATCTCCTCGTGGAGGAGGGTGTCGATCGCCGTGAGAGGTTCGGGGAGTGGAAGCTCGACGGCGTTGTCCCGGACCTTGCGGGACAGGGCCGCTCCCACCCAGTTGCGGATGCGTTCACCGCTCCGTGCGGTGTCGAGGGTGGCCGGGCTCATGCGTGGATGACGGCCGGTGTCACCGGTCTCGGCGAGGTCGATCCGGGGTAAGAACGTGCGCACACCACCGGCGGGGATGTCCAGTTCTTGGGGCAGGAGTGATCCGACCCGGTCGAGTGCGGTGGTGTCCAGCACATAACCGGCGCACATACCCGTGGAGCGGGACAGCACGGATGTCATGGCTGTGTGCCAGGCGGCGACGGTGACATCGCGGGGAGCCCCGGTGGCGACCACCGCGAGACGTCGTTTCGGGTCATGGATCGCCGAGAGGAGTGTGTCGACGAGCGCCTCGTCGCGGCCTCGCACGATGCGCGGCACCGGTGACAGTGGGTACGTGCCGTCGTATGCGTCGATCTCGTCCAGGAGCATGCGGGCCGCCTCCGGAGGCATGATGTCCAGTCGGAGGGGTTGGTCGGACTGTTGTGTACCGGCGCGTGGTTCGACCGCCATGTCCAACCACACGTATTGCCAGGGGGAGAGTGCGGGGTCGGTGACCACGGAGACGGTGGTCCGCCAAGTGCCGTCCGGTTTGTCGGACTCTGTGGTCAGTCGGAGGAAGGAGAGTTTTTCTTCGGGGTTGTCGTGTCGTGCGACCAGGGCTCGGGAGCGGCTGCTCAGCTCGTAGTGGCCCGAGGTGGAAAAGCCCACCTGTGCTCCCGAGTTCCCACGTTTGCTCAGCCACCGCGAGAGGATCGTCGACGCAGTGGTGAGCAGGTCTTCCTGTCGTTCCGGAACTGCGACGAGCGTGCGGTAGACGAGCGGCAACGCAACACCCTCCGGGCTCCCGTCGGCGATGGACCGGGGCCGGGCCGACGTGCCGGTTCCCCTGCCAACCACTGTGCCGGAAGGGGAATGTGTACGCCGGCCGGTGAACCGCGGTTCCCTTGACAGATGTTTACCCAGCTGCCCTTGAGGTTCACCGTCCGTCCCCCTGTGGATGACCATGCCTTTTGCCGCGGGTGCTTCGGTGGTTCCTGTTCGACCTTCGTCCATCGGGGTCTTGGGGCGGTCAGAGAAGTTCGGCGTCGTCGAACATGCGCCGGGCCTGGTCACCGAGGCGGGGGCCGTACTGGAGTGGGGAGTCATCGGCATAGGTGAAGCTGATCACGGAGGAGATCGTGCCGAGGCCCGTTTCGGTGTCGAAGGAGCTGAACCAGGGGCCTCCGCTGGAGCCCTGTGTCATGGTGCAGCGCATCCCGTTGGCGGTGGTGTCACCCGTGTCGGGGGTGGTGGTGCCCGAGCAGTAGTGCAGTTCTCGGCCGTCGAAGGGGGCGGCCGAAGGGTAGCCGAACGTGTAGACCTGCACACCGTCACGGACCCGTTCCTCGGTCCAGGTGTCGAAGGCGATCTCCTGGGCGCCGACCCGGTCCTGTACTGCGGTGCCGTCGTCGGTGTTGAGCACGACCGCGGCGTAGTCGTGGCTGTCGTCGGCCTCCTGGGCCCATTGGGTGGGGACGATCATGTCGCGTGCGGTGTAGCGGCCGTAGGGGCTGTGGCCGTCTGTGTGGCCGGGGACGAACGTCCAGTTCTGCGCCCACTGCCCGCTGCCGTCCTTGACGCAGTGTCCCGCGGTGACCAGTGTGCTCCTGTTCTGGGAGTCCACGACCGAGGCGGAGCAGGTGAAGTCGTGGCCGTTCATGGTCAAGAAGACCTTGCCGGTGGTCCGCGTCACCTCACCGCCCGTGGTCCAGGGCAGTCCTTCACTGTCCTTGTGTGGTGCGTCGTGGTGTTCGACCTCGTCCTCGGGGAGGGGAAGGGTGCCCAGGTCGGTGGTGCCTTCGATCATGCTGGTGAGGGGGTCGGCCGCGGCCATCCGTTCGGCGGTCCAATAGGAGAGGACCTCACCGATCGTGGTCCGGTCGTCGGCGAAGGTTCGGTGTTCGACCTCGTCCAGGAGGTCGCTGCCCCGGTACTCGGGGGTGGAGGGCTCATGGGTGGCCCGGGTGGTGGCGGAGACCGGATCGGGGAGATGGTCGAAGAGGGTGATCCCGGTGACGGCGACCACGGCGGCGGTCAGGACAACAAGGAGTTTGTGTGCTGTGGACGAGGTCATGACCCGATCCTTGCACACCTTGCGTGGTCGTTCGGATACTTCGGGTGGTGTTTTTGGGTCGTGGGGAAGTTGGGCCGCCCGGCGCCGAAGAGATGCGTCGGGCGGCCACTGATCAGGCGAACGGGATCGTGATCCGAGTGGGTGTCTCCTCCGGGGAGGAGACCGTGACGGTGTCGCCGATCCTGCTCTCGCTCGTGTAGCGCAGGTCCTTGCTGTCGACGACCACGGCGAGTCGGTGGCCCGCAGGGACGTCCCACACCACCGGGGTCAGCGCGGTGTCCACCGTGACGGGTTCACCGGGCTCGGCATCACCCAGGGTCAACGGAGCGTGGGACAGCAGAGAACCCGTTCCGTGCCGGTTGATCGCGTACAGGTACACGAACACGGACTGTTCCTCCGCGGTGGGGGTGAACGTGAACGTCGCCTCGGGGGTCCCGGCCACCCTTGCCCCGTCCGGGTACTCCGGACCGGTCCACACAGCGGCCCGACGGCGATTCACCAGGGGCAGCGAGACCCCGGTCGGCACGTCGAAGAACTGCTGCAGGGCCCCGGAGAGCATCACCGTTCCGCTGCGGGCGAGCGTACCGATCCCGGCCCGGAAGTCGTACTCCCAGTCGGTGGCCGGGTCGGCTTCCATGGGACCGTTGCTGGGCCGGGTCGGTCGGTCGGCGGTGGGCTCACCCAGGTAGTACTGCTCGGTGGTTTCCACCGCGGACGGCCAGTCGGGGTGGGAGGTCCAATCACCACGCCCGTTGTTGGGTTTCAGGTGCACGGGGTCTTCGGTGTCGATCCCGTTCTCCTCCCCCTTGAGATGGTGATCCATCCACTCGGCCAGGCTCTCCCACACCTCGTTGGGCAGACCGGCGGCACCGAAGAGTTCCTGTGTGGCGTGGTCGCCGGGGGCGATCATCAGCCGTTTGGGGCCGGAGAGTTCCTCGTAGAAGTCGGTGATGTGACCGACCGGGAAGATTCCGTCGTTCCAACCGTGCGCGATCATCACGGCCGCGCCGTTTGCGTTGATCTGGTCGACCTTGGTCGCCGCGGAGCGGTCCGGGGCCATGTCCAGAGCGGGCTGGATGTCGCCCTGACGGTAGGCCGCTTCGACCTCTTGGAGGGTCTCCCCGGGGTTACCGGTCAGGTTCGCCGTCAACAGGAGCATCTCGGCCGACTGTTGGTCGATGGTTTCGTTGGGGTACAGCGAGGGCACCAGGTCGGCCCAGCCGCTCAAGGAGCCGACTGCGCGAACGCGTTCGTCCTCGGCTGCGGTGAGCAGGCTGATGCCGCCACCGTAGGAGATCCCGGACATCCCGATACGTTCGGGGTCGGCCTCGGTGTTGTCCAGGGCCCAGTCGATGACCGCGGAGGCGTCGGCCCGGTCCTCGGGGCCCGCGACCTCCACGCCACCGCCCGAGTCCCAAAAACCGCGGGAGGTGTAAGAGATGACCTGGTAGCCCGACTCCTCGGCGAGCTTCTTGCCCGCCCCGACGTAGAGCAGATGGGGGGTGCCCCACGCGGCGGGCATGACCAACAACGGGTGTGGCCCCTCCACTCCGGTGGGGGTGATGACCTTGGCCTTCAGTTCGGTGCCGTCGTGGCTCGTGATGGTCTCGTAGGTGATGTGGGAGCCCACGTCGGCGTGGGCCGGGGAGGGGGCGAGGATGGTGCCGGTGAGCAGGACCGCGGAGGCGATGGACACGACGCGCCGCAGGGCACGTCGAGCAGCGCCGGTGTTGCGGTTCCTCCGCC
>DXDP01000099.1 GCA_019115445.1 Candidatus Nocardiopsis merdipullorum | reverse complement strand
ATTCCGCCCCACCCGAAACCAACGAAACCCCGGCCGGAAACCCCCTTCGACGATGCACGCAGTGCGGCACGGCCCGAAACACCGGGCCGAAGTTCGGGGCCCGTACCGAGTACGGGGCCCCGAGCTCGATCAGACCGATTTCAGGTCACCTTGGATGAGCTGCAACATGATGTGGTTGTCCTGGTACTGCTCGTTCTGTGAGGCCGGATGATCGGGGTCGAACGACTCCACACGTACGCCTTCGATCGCCGGAGACAGATAGGTGTAGGTCCACAGCGGGATACGCGGCAGCAACTCGTTGAAGATGATCATCATCTTCTTCAGGGCTTCGTGCTGCTCCTCCTCGCTGGTTGCCTGCTGCGCCGTGTGCACCAGCTCCTCCAGGTTCACCTTGCCCTGGGAAGGACTGTCCACGTCCAGGTCGAAGGACTGCCCGGGGGCGTCCTCCGTACCCGCGTTCTCGGTGAGGAAGTTCATCTGGAAGGCACCCCAGTAGTCGGGCTGCTCCGGGTTGCCCCAGTGCCGCACGGCCACCTCGAAGTCACCGGCGCCCCAGATACCCCAAGGGTTGTCCTCAGGGATGTTGCGCGCGGTGGTCTTGATACCGAAGTCGTTCCAGGCCTCCTCGACCTGGGTCGCGGTGAGTTCGAAGTCGCCCCAACCGGCCACACCGATCACCTCGAACTCGGCCTCGGAACCGTCCGGCAGGTGCCAGGCGCCCTCCTCCTTGGTCCACCCGGCCTCCTCCAGGAGTTCCTCGGCCTTGTCGAGATCCTGTCCGTAGTGCTCGAAGTCGGCCAGCTCGTCCGCCGACATGATCTCCTCCGCCTGCAGGTCGACGAGCCCGGCGTAGTACTCCACCCCGGTGTAGGCCTCACCACGGGCGACCTGACCGATCTGCTCCCCGTCCAGAATGTGGGCCAGGGCCTTGCGGACACGCACGTCCTCCAGCTCCGGTTTGGCCGCGTAGTTGAACAGCAGGCCGACACCATCGTACCCGGCGTGCTAGATCCAGGTGAAACCCTCGACCCCCTCGAAGGACTGCTGGTCGGCGGCGGAAGGGGCCAGCGTGGAGTAGTCGACCTCTCCCCGCTGCACCAACAGGGCGGACTGGCGGTTGTCCCCCTTGTGGATGACCACCTCGTCGAACTGCACCTCGGTGCCCTGGTAGCCGTCCTCGTTACGGACCAGGGTGATACGGGCGTCCGACATCTGCTCCTTGTCGAACTTGTACGGGCCGCTGCAGATGATCTCGTCCGGGTTGAACTCGATGAACTCGGCGTTCCACTCGCTGTGTTCGTCATCGCCCTGGCGGACCCCGTCCTGGACCAGTTCGACAGCACGTTCACCGAAGTCGGCGTAGGTCTTCTTCGACACGATGCGGTGCTTGAGGATGCTGCGTTCGATGTTGGGAAAGGGATCCTCGAACTCCAGGCGCACACTGAGGTCGTCGACCTTTTCGATCTCGGTGACCTGAGGGAAGCCGAAACCCCACGGTGGGGCCTCGAGGATGCGCATGGCATAGCTGCGGAGCATGTCGTCGGAGTTGAGAGCTTCGCCGTCACTCCACTTCAGGTCGGGCCGGAGGGTGACAAGGAGGTTGTCACCGTCCCACTCGTGCCCCTCGAGCAGCAGGTGATCCCATTCGTGCGTCTCCCAGTTGAACATGGCTCCGGTGCACAGGAACAGATCCTTGTAGACGGAGTTGAGCAGGAGCGCACCATCCTCGACGTGCACGTTGCGTGTCTGGGAGTCCAGGTCGAAGTCGAAGACCCCGGTGAACTGAGTGACATCACCGTCTGCGCCGTCACCACCGGCGCAGGCGGAGAGCACGCCCGCACCCGCCACTCCGGCCGCGCCGAACCCGACCGCGCGTAGCAGCCGCCGTCGGCTCAGTTCCTGAAGGAAAACTTCCCGAGAGGGGATGAAGGTCATGGCGTTTCCTTTCCATGAGGAGTGACAACAGTCCGAGGACGACAACGAGCGCGCCGACACCGACGGTGACGATGCTGATGACGAACTCGGCTGAGCCGGGGGGATTCAGAAGGGTTGCCAGGCCACTGGTGAGGACGAGGAAAACTCCGACGAACAGGCCGAAACGGCCTACGAGGAGCATCCCTTTTTCACCCCTGACCGTTGACGACGTGGCAGGCGAGCAAGCGTTCGGGGCCGCGCACCAGCGGGGGACGTTCGGTGTCGCAACTGCCCGGTGTGTACAGCGGGCAGCGGGGGTGGAAGTCGCACCCGGGGGGCAGGTCGGTCAGGTCGGGGATCTCGGCGCTGCGCAAAGGGATGGGGTCCTTTCCGCGCGCCAGGGCGGGGTCGGGTTCACACACGGCCGAGATCAGGGCCTGCGTGTAGGGATGCTGCGGGTTGTTGACGATGTGTGGGGTGGGGCCCTGTTCCACGACCTTGCCGAGGTACATCACGGCGATCTCGCCCTCCCAGGCGAAGTACTTGGCCACTGCCAGGTCATGGGTGATGAACAAGAAGCCGACACCGAGGTCGTCACGCAACGCGCCCAGGGTGTTGAGGAGGCTGATCCGGATCGACACGTCGAGCATCGAGGTGGATTCGTCGGCGATGATCACCTCGGGGTTCATCGCCAGGGCCCGGGCCACCGAGACCCGCTGTCGCTGACCACCCGACATCTGATGGGGATATTTGTCCAGGTAGTCCTCGGCGGGTGTCAGGTCGACCCGTTCGAGCAGTGTGAGGGCTGCTCGACGGGCTTCATGACGGTCCTTGACGAGTTTGTGTCTGCGCAGCCCCGCGGTGAGAGCGGAGTGGACCGTACGTACCGGGTTGAGGGAGGCGTAGGGGTCCTGATGGATGTATTGGACGGAACGGCGGAAGGCCGCTCGCTCCTGTGTGTCCATTCTCCTCAGGTCGGTACCCCGGTACAGGACGCTGCCCTTGCTGGGGTCGATGAGCCCTGCCGCCATGCGGGCGGTGGTGGTCTTTCCGCACCCGGACTCCCCCACCAGGCACAGCACTCGACCGGTCCGTACCTGCAGGTCGACCCCCGCAACGGCGGGGACGTCGCCGCGTTCGGTCCTGAAGGTCTGTTGTGCCGCTTCGAGGCCGAGGACCGGTGGGGATTCCTGCCGGCCGGTGTCCGTCACGGGCACGGAAGCCGTTTCGGTTCCCTGAACGGTGCGGTCAGTCATGGGTCTCTTCCTTGGCAAGGAGCGTGGGGTCGGTGGAGCGCAAACAGGCCGCGGAGTGGCTGAGCCCGTGCGTTCGGGTACGCAGGATCTCCAGGGTGGGGCGGGTGGTGGCGCAGGCATCGATCACCCGGGGGCAGCGTGGGGCGAAGGAACACCCGGGCGGCAACTCGGACAGGCTGGGAGGACCACCCGGTAGGGACTCGGGGACGGTCATATCTCCCGTGACCGGAGGGACGGAGCCGATGAGTGCCGAGGTATAGGGGTGTTGGGGCCGGTAGAAGATGTCTTCGGTGGTGCCCGTCTCGATCATCCGGCCCGCGTACATGGTCCCGACCCGGTCGGCGAGTTCGGCGGCCAGCCCGAGGTCATGGGTGATGAAGACCATGGCAAAGCGCAGCTCTTCCCGCAGTTCGGCGAGTCGCTC
Source organism: Candidatus Nocardiopsis merdipullorum (assembly GCA_019115445.1). Classification (GTDB taxonomy): domain Bacteria; phylum Actinomycetota; class Actinomycetes; order Streptosporangiales; family Streptosporangiaceae; genus Nocardiopsis; species Nocardiopsis merdipullorum. The sequence goes on along the minus strand of DXDP01000099.1, from coordinate 3,127 downwards.
GACGATGGAACGTTGGGTCAGGATGTCCAGCGCGGTGGTGGGCTCGTCGAGGATGAGCAGCTGGGGACGGAGTGCCAGGGCCAGGGCGATGAGTGTGCGTTGACGCATCCCCCCGGACAGCTCGTGCGGGAAACTGTGCAGGACCCGTCCCGGGTCCAGGCGGACCATGGTGAGCAGGTCGGCGGAGAGTTCGAGGATCTCCGCACGGCTGTGTCGCGAAACGTGCTCGTGGGCGCGGAAGGTGTCGAGGAAGTGGTCGGCGATCCGCAGGACGGGGTTGAACGCGTTCATCGCGCCTTGGAAGACCATGGCCGCCTCGTTCCACCGGAAGCGGCGCAGATCCTCCTTGTCGAGGGTGCGTACGTCCACGAGGTCGCCGCTCTTGCGTCGAAAGAGGATCTCCCCGGCCGAGACCACGCCGGTGCGTGGCAGCAGTCGGAGGAGACCGAGCCCGAGCGTGGTTTTTCCGCAGCCGGACTCGCCGACCAGGGCCATGGACTGTCCCGGGTGGAGGGTGAAGTCGACCTCGCGGACCACCTTGACCCGGGTTTTGCGGCCGGTCCGGTAATCGATGTCGACACCGCGTACCGACAGCAGGGCCTCGTGGTCCCGGGTGGGTGTGGTGGAGGGGTTGGTCATGGTGCTCACCTGTCCCGGAGTCGGGGGTCGAGGGCCTGTTCCAGGGATCGGGTCATGGTGACCAGTCCGATCTGGAAGAGCATGATCATCACCATCGGTGCGATGAGGAACGGGGCTGCGGAGGGCAGGAGGAAGGCGTTGTTGTCCCAGGCCTGTTGGATCATCAGGCCCCAGTTGTCGGCGGTGCTGGGCAGCAGGCCGAGCAGGTACATGCCGACGACGGCGTAGATCGCGTTGGTGACGGCGATGATGAAGTTGATGAAGATGTAGCCCGCCATGTTGGGCAGCACCTCGATGAAGAGGATGCGGGCGGTCCCCAGGTCCTGGAGGCGAGCGGCTTCGACGAACTCGCGTTCCTTGAGGCTGAGCACCTGGGCCCGGATGGATCTCATGAGGAAGGGCCAGGTGACCACACCGATGATGAGGGACACGACCAGTGGTGACGAGGTGCGGTAGAAGGAGGCCACGACCAGCATCAGCACGATGAAGGGGATGGTCATCGTGATGTCGGTCAGCTGGAGCAGGAGGTGATCGACACGGCCCCGTACGTATCCGGCGATGCCGCCGAGGACGACGGCGATGGCGACGGTGATCAGCGCGGCGGTGAAGCCGACGAGGATGGGTTCACGGCCGCCGAGGACGAGTTGGGTGAAGGTGTCCTTGCCCTCGTGGTTGGTGCCGAGCCAGTGCTCGGAGCTGATGGGGCCCCAGATCGCGGTGACGTCGGTGGGGTTGTGTGTGTCGACGAGGTGGGGGCCGATGAAGGAGAAGAGCAGGACGCCCAGGACCAGGCACATGCCGATGAAGCCGCTGGTGCTGCGGGTCACGCCCTGCCAGATGGTGCCCCAGACACCGGCGGTGGACGCTGTGGTGGTGACTGCCATGTGTCTTTGTGCCTTCAGTTCCGGATACGCGGGTCGAGTCGGCTGTAGAGGAGGTCGGCGACGAGGTTGGCGATCACCACGCAGCTGGTGATGATGATCAGCAACCCTTGTAGGAGCGGGTAGTCGCGGTAGTTGACGGCGTCCAGGAGCAGCCCTCCCACGCCCTTGTAGACCAGGACCCGTTCGACGAAGATCGCGCCGCCGACGAGGGTTCCGAAGGAGATCGCGATCTGGGCGACCAGTGGCAGCACGGCGTTGCGTCCGACGTAGGAGGAGGCGATGCGCCGATCTTGCAGGCCACGGGCTCGGGCCACGGTGACGTAGTCCTCTCCGAGCACCTCGGTGGTGGAGGCCTTCATGATCAGCATCCAGGTGCCGATGATGGCGAGGACGTAGGTGATGATCGGCAGGAGCGCGTGGTAGAAGGCGTCGCCGAAGAATTCGAGGGTGAATCCCGGTGAGACCCCTGGGCTGAGGGTGCCGCGCAGGTCGATGGGGTCGAACCATCCCAGGTACATGCCGCCACCGATGACCAGGAGCATCGCGATGAGGTAGTTGGGGACGGCTCCGAGGACGGAGGCCAGGACACTGAGCACGTGGTCGAGGAAGCGGTTGCGCCAGTAGGCCATGACCATACCGAGGAACAGGCCGAGGGTGACCGCCACGAGCGTGCCCATGCCGATACTGAACAACGTCCAGGGCAGGTAGGCGCCGATGGCCTCGGTGACACTCTGAGCGGGCCTGTTGATGGTGTTGCCCAGGTCGAGGGTGACCAGGCCGGCGAAGAATTCCCACCACTGTCGGAGGAGGGGTGCGTCGGGGTCGTAGGCCAGGGAGTTGATCGCGATGGCGCGTGCCTCGGCCATGGACATGCCGCCTTGGGTGAGGCGTCCGGCCATCACGTCGATGGGGTCCCCGGGCATGGCCCGGCTGAGGAAGAAGGTCGCGTTGGCGACGACGAACACGACGGTGAAGGCTTTACGGACCTTGACGAACACGTAGTTCGTCCAGATTCGTCGTAGCAGGGGGACCGGTGTGTCGACATCGGTCTGCGTACCGTTTCCGATGTCGGGCGGCGGTGGGGAGGCCGCGATATCGGTGGCCACGGGAGGGGCGCTCCTTCGAGCAAGGGTCGGGGGGACGGCTGGGTCGGAGCGTGCTCGGTTCGACGCTCGAACTATTAGGAAACTTTCCTAATAGAGCCTCACCGTAACCCGGCTCATGTGCCCCACACCACCTTCGTGATCAAAAGGCGTCTTCTACGCGACCTCCACGACACAGCAAAACACTCAGAACATGACAGAACCCCATAAATGCCTATGGGTTGGTCCGGTCAGGAGTAGGTGATCGGCCTACCGGCGGCACAGAACTTTCGGCCGCAACCGTGGAGGCAGCCACTGCTGGGGCCCGCTTCGACCTTCGGGCCTTGGCGGAGGTCGACACCCGTCGACACCCCAAGAACCACCGCGGGCAGGACGGCCCATACCGAAAGGATTGCCGGCACGGTTCAGCCCCCGCACGGAGCAGTCCTCGACACAGAGCAGCCCCCGCACTGTTTCTGAACCGTGCGGGGGCTGCTCTCTCCCCTGCTGCGAGAAGCTTTC
>DXDP01000098.1 GCA_019115445.1 Candidatus Nocardiopsis merdipullorum | reverse complement strand
ACAGGGGACGTGTGGCCCGGTCGGAAGAGCTCGCCGCCGCGATCGTGTTCCTGGCCTCCGAGGCCGCGAGCAACATCAACGGCGCGATACTGCCGGTCGACAACGGCTGGTCAGCAGTGTGACCACTTGGTCGATCATGCGGGCGAAGAGGGCCGCCCCCATCCGTCGATCGAGGATGACCCCGACCACCGGAACCCCCGAGCCCGACCCCGAGCCCGACCCCGGGCATCGCACCGGGGTCGGGCTCTTGCGGGTCACCACCTCGGCGGTGGTGGGCGGTTCAGTTCACCGTCGGGCGGCTCAAGAACCCGACGGAACGCGCAGAACAACCGTTCCACGGGCGGGAAGGGTGTGCTCACCTGTCTTGGACAGACCGGTGAGTGGCTCACCGGCCAACCCCGCGAGCGAAACCGATTCCTCGGTCCGGTTGGTCAGGAACCAGTACTCGGCGGACTCTCCGGCGCGCACGGTCAGCTCGACCCGTTCACGCAAGTCCTCAGGGAGTTCGCTGTGGACCCCGAAGGTCTCCAGCAACTTCTTCGACAAGGCGGTGAGGTCCTTGCGGTTCAGGTGGGTGGAGACGTAGGTGGCGCTCCCACCGCCGGGAGCAGAACGTCGGGTGATGGCCGGCTGCCCGCTCAGATGCCCCGAGGCGTAGGAGGCCAAGACCGTCACAGAGGGGTCGATGACCGCCAGGTCGTCCGACCACAGGGTTGCGACGCTTCCGTCGTCCAACGCGAGCGAGGCACCGTCCAACAGGGGAGCGAACTCCTCGACACGAATTCCGAGAAGCTCTCGCAACGGCCCCGGGCTTCCCCCCGGATGGACATGGTCGTTCTGGTCCACAACACCAGAGAAATAGGTGGTGACCAGATGCCCCCCACCGTTCACGTAGGCGGTCAGGTGATCGGCCACATCCTGGGGCAGAACGTTCAACATCGGGGCGATGACCGTGTCGTACCCCTCCAACGGGGCATCGGAAGGGACCACGTCGGCCCGCACACCAAGATCCAGGAACGCCGAGTACCAGTCGAGCGCCTCCTGGTGGTGATCGAGCCCGGAACGGGGCAAAGAGTCCCGCTCCACGGCCCACCGTGATTCCCAGTCGATGATGATCGCGGTGCGAGAACGGCGCCGTTCGGTACCGGCGACCTCCGCCAGGTCCTCACCGAGCACCCGGCCCAGCTCGGTCACCTCCCGAAACACCCGGCTGTCGGCACCGGCGTGCGGAACCATCGCCGAGTGGTACTTCTCGGCACCGGCGGCCGACTGCCGCCACTGGAAATAGCAGACGGCATCTGCACCGTGTGCCACGTGCAGAAGGGAATCACGAGACAGCTCCCCGGGAGCCTTGGGGACATTGACGGGTTGCCAGTTGACCGCGCTGGTGGAGTGTTCCATGAGATACCAGGGACGGCCACGGGCCAACCCGCTGGTCAGGTTCGCGCTGAACGACAACTCGTCGAGCCTTTGCGGCCCGGGGTGGACGTAGTGGTCGTTGGAGACGAAGTCGACCTCGTGCGCCCACTCCGCGTAGTTCATGCCCGTGATGTGACCCATGACCATGAAGTTGGTGGTCACGGGGACATGAGGCGTGAGCCGGCGCAGAATCTCCCGTTCGGCCCTGAAGTACTCGAGAAGGGCATCGGAGGAAAAACGCTTGAAGTCGAGCTGCTGGGTCGGGTTGGCGTGCGATGCGGCCAACCGAGGCGGCAGGATCTGCTCCCAGTCGGTGTAGTGCTGGGACCAAAAGGCGGTTCCCCAGGCGTGGTTGAGTGCATCGAGCGTGCCGTACCGATGACGCAGCCACCCCCGAAAGGCAGTCGCCGCGTCCTCGGAGTAGTCGTAGATGTTGTGGCAGCCCAACTCGTTGGACACGTGCCAGGCGACCAACGCCGGGTGGTTCCCGTAGCGTTCGGCCATGGCCTCGGCCAACCGCAGCGCGTGCTCCCGAAATACCGGCGAGGTGGGGCGCCAGTGCTGGCGTGCACCCGGCCACAGGGTCTCACCGGTGTGGGTGACCGGCAGGATCTCGGGGTGTGCGGTGGTGAGCCAAGCAGGAGGGGAAGCGGTGGCCGTGGCCAGGTCAACGGTGATGCCGTTGTCGTGGAGCAGGTCCATCACCTCGTCCAACCAGGTGAAGTCCCACGTGTTCGGGCCGGTCTGGATACGTGCCCAGGAAAAGATCCCCAGGTTGACGATGTTCACCCCCGCCTCACGCATCAGGCGGACATCTTCGGCCCAGACCTCGCGGGACCATTGCTCGGGGTTGTAGTCGGCGCCGTAGGCCAGGTACCGCCGAGCGGATCCGTCCGGTCCGCGCGGCTGGTTGTATGCGTGGGTACGGGACATGACTCTTCCTCCTGGAACTGCACGGACGAGCGGGGGCCCGCGCATGCACGGGCCCCCGCTCGTCCTGTTGGTGGATCACTCGTTCGGGCTGACGGAGAAACCTTGGGAATCGCCGTAGCTGATGGAGGCCTCCTGCCAGTGGTTCATCGCTTCGAGGAGCGGCACCGACGAGACGTAGGCCTGGCCGACGGTGTCGTTGAACAGGGAGTTGGCGTGTGCCTGGTAGGGCAGGTACTCCCAGCCCTCACCGACGTTGCTCGCGGACTCGGCGAAGATCTCGTTGATCTTCTGACCGCCGAAGTACTCGTACTCGGTCTCGAGGAACTCCTCGGCCTCCAGGTCCGCGACGGTGGCGGGGAAGGCACCCTGGTCGATCCGGGTCTGAACACCCTCACCCGAGTTGGCGTACTCGATGAAGGCGTGACCAAGAGCCGGGTTCTCGGCGTCGGAGGGGATCGCAAGGGAGCTGCCGCCGTTCTCCGCGCTGACCACCTCGCCTTCCTCCCACTGCGGGAGCGGAGCCACCCGCCAGGAACCCTCACCCTCCGGGACCCCGGAGTCCAGGTTGAGTCCCATCCACGCCCCACTGATCAGGGTGGCGGCGCTTCCGTCACCCAGGGCCTGGTACCACTCGTCGGACCAGTCGGTGACGTCCAGGAGCAGGTCTTCGTCGATGAGTTGCTGCCAGACCTGGGCGTACCTTTCCGTGCCCTCGTCGGCGAAGTCGACGATCACCGTGTCACCCGTCACCGTGTACGGCCGACCACCCGCCTGCCAGATACGGCTGGTGGTGGCACCTGCATCACCGTCGTCGGCGAGGATGTAGGCATCCGGGTCGGCGGCCTGCAGAGCCCGGGCCGCTTCGAGGTACTGGTCCCAGGTCTCCGGAACATCGATGTCGTGTTCGTCGAAGATGTCCTTGTTGTAGAACATGGCCATCGGTCCGGAGTCCATCGGCAGCGCGTACAGTTCGCCGTCCTCGCCCTGGACCGCCTCCCAGGGCCCCGGGGTGTAGGCGCCCTCCAAGTCCTCGGACAGCAAGGGACTCATGTCGAGAAGGTGCCCGGCGATGGTGAACTGTCCCAGCGCGAAGTACTCGATGTGGGCCACGTCCGGAAGGCCGTCGGCGGCGGACATGGCGTTTTGCAGTGCGGTGTACTGCTCGTCACCGGTACCGACGTTGACCAGGTCGACCGTGACGTTGGGGTGGGCCTCCTCGAAGTCCTCGGCGACCTGCTCCAACGTCGGTTCCCAGGACCATACGGTCAGCTCACCGCCCTCTTCCAGGGCGGCTTCCACGTCCGAGGCAGTCAGGTCGGTGGCGCCGGCTTCCTCTTCGGAGCTGCAAGCGCTCAGGGTAAGACCCAGGGCACATGCCACAGCGAGCCCGTGCGTCAGCCCGGTATGCCGTCCGGGCCTTGTGCGTGTGTTCATGGGGGAGTGTCTCCGTTCAATGTGTGTGCCTGACTCTTGAGTCTTCGAGCGGTCGTCGGAGGTGGGCAGGTGGCGTGTGTCAGCCCTTGAGGCTGCCCGCGGCCAGTCCCGACTGCCAGTAGCGCTGGAGCAACAAGAATGCCGCGATCAGCGGCACGATGGTCAGGAGCGAAGCGGTGATGACCAGGTGGAAGACGGGTTCACCTCCGACGGTGGAGGCCTGGGCGTTCCATGCGTTCAGTCCCAGGGTCAAGGGGAACCAGTCGGGGTCCCGGATCATGATCAGCGGCAGGAAGTAGTTGTTCCACGTCGCAACCATGGTGAAGAGGAGGACGGTCGCGGTGCCCGGGGTCAGGAGCGGCAGCGCCACGGTGACGAAGGTACGAAACTCTCCCGAACCGTCGATCCGGGCCGCCTCCATCAGTTCGGTGGGGACCGCCTGGGAGGCGAAGACCCACATCAGGTACAGCCCGAAGGGGGAGATCAACGAAGGGATGATCACCGCCCAAGGGGTGTTGGTCAGACCCATCTGACTG
>DXDP01000097.1 GCA_019115445.1 Candidatus Nocardiopsis merdipullorum | reverse complement strand
CAGGTGAGGACCTGTGTCCAACCGTATCGTTTTCGTTCCGGAGCCGCGTCGGCCGCTACCGTTGCGCCGCTGCTCCTTCCGGTTCCCCGGAGAACGTGTGAGTGTCCAGCAGGCCCGTGACTGGCTCGAGCGACGCCTGAAGATCGTCGGCGTCCCCGAAGAAGTCAGTGACACCGCGCTGCTCCTGCTCTCGGAGCTGGCGACCAACCAGGTGCTGCACGCACCCGCCCCGGGGCACGACAAGGGCCGTGGAGACTACTTCGTCCGGGTGTTCTTCTTCCCCGACCGACTACGGGTGGAAGTTCAAGACGTGGCGGGCCGTGCTTTCGAGTTCCATGTGCCGGCCCCTGACTCTGACTCCGAGCACGGCCGTGGCCTGTTCCTGGTGAATGCCCTTGCTTCCCGGTGGGGACGCTTCGAATCGGGCCGTGGACCGGGCATGTTCTTCGAGCTCCACTGGGGTCGGTGATGACCTTGACCGGTTACCACCTGCATCCCAGTGAAACCGTCCTGAGTCTGCGTACGGAATTTCCCGACTTCCTCATCTGTGAGCTCGGCGGAGGGCTGGGCAAGTCCTGCTTCATCGCGATCAGCACCCATGGTCGGCCCGAACTGGTCGTGGCGGCGAGCCCGGAGGAGTTGAGGCAAGCACTCATCGTGCAGGCCACGGAAGAAAGCTGCTCAGAAGAGGACGGTGGTCGGCAATGATGCTGGACATCCTGGACGTTCCCGTGACGGACCACTTGCGTCGACTCCGGGCCACCTTCCAAAAGCGCGGGTGGACCATCTGGCACGGTGACTCGACCGGCCAATACTGGGCGGCCCACACCGGCCTGATGGTGTTGGTCAGTGGCCACAGTGCGCAGGCGCTGATCAACCAGATCGAACGTATCCAGCCGAGCAGGCAGCCGTTCAGGGTTCCTGCGCCCAGGCGGTTCTCCCCTCGGCGACGGCCTGAGCGTATGCACCGCTGAACCCGTTCTGTTGGTTCCACACCCACCGTGGCTCGGGAAGGGTTCCCGGGCCACGGTCCCAAGGCCCCCAGCACGGCCGGTGCGGCCTCGGTGCGGGTACGGGGGCATTCTCCTTGAAGGTCACAGCCCGCACGTAGTGCACTCGGCTCTCCATTGTCCGGTGATCACGGGTATGGGCCGGCCAACTCCGCAGGTGAAACCTGATGGGCGTCCAGATCGGTAACAGCAAGGACCACTTGGCCGGGTCACCCGTCGAGAGAAGGATCGACCGACGAAACGCCCATGGTCACACCATGCAGCCGTGCGTGGATGATCGTGCTTCGAGTCGATGACAGACGCCAGCTTTCTGGTTATTTGTTGCCGAACAAGGGCTTTGAGGCAGCCAAGGTCTGCTCCGCATACCCGTCGGGGCAAGGCGACCAGGTCATCGCTCCGACCTGATCGGCAAACATCACCCGATCCCCCGGGTGCGGGTCCGCTCACACAAGGCCGGTCCCCACGCACGTGGGATGGACCGGTCCGGCCGCAGGAACCAACGATGGTCGACCCTGAGAGAAAAGGTCGAGCCCGAGATGCCGTGGCGTCCCTTCTCGGGGCGTGGCCACCTCGGGCTCGACGGAAAGTGCGGGGCTCGCGCGGCCGGTCGGCAGTGCGGTCAGGTCACTGGAACGCGGCAGGGATGGACATGAGATCGACCCCCCACATCACCGGCAGCATGTAGAGCACACCCAAGGTGATGAAGATCAGGGCGAGCAGATTCAGCCAAAACCCGCTCTTGACCATGTCCATGATCGAGATTCTTCCGGTACCGAACATGATCGCGTTCGGAGGGGTGCCCACCGGCAGCATGAAGGCACAGTTGGCCGCCATCGCGCAGGGCACCATCAGCGCGTAGGGGTGCACACCCAAAGAGACGGCGAAGGCCGCCATGACCGGCAAGATCATCGTCGACGTCGCGGCGTTCGAGGTGATCTCGGTCAGGAACAGTACGAGCGTGGTGGCCAGGACGATGATCAGGATCACGTTGATGCCGTCGAGCGTACGCAGCTGGTCGCCGATCCACGCGGAAAGGCCGGTCTCGACGAAACCCGCGGCGATGGCCAGGCCGCCGCCGAACAGCAGAAGGATCCCCCACGGGATCTTCGTCGAGTCCTCCCACCGAAGGATCTTCTTCTCCTCGCGGTTGCGGGTCGGCAAGGTGAACAGGATCACCGTCGCGATGACCGCGATGACACCGTCGCTGATGCCCGGAATGATGCTTTCCCAGATGAAGGAACGGGTGACCCACATGAACGCCACGGCGAGGAAGACGCAAAATACGACCTTTTCCTCGAAGGACATCCGGCCGAGGGCCCTTTTTTCGTCCCGAATGCTCTCCGCACCACCGGGAAGGTGTGTGAAACCGACCTTGAACTTGATACTCGTCAGGTAGAGCCATGCGAGGGCCAGAAGGATGACGACGATCGGAACACCGAACATCATCCACGTGCCGAACCCGATGCTCTCACCGAAGATCCTTCCGACGGTCGCCGAGAGAACGGCGAGCGGCGGTGTTCCGATGAGTGTGCCGAGACCGCCGATGGTGGCCGCGTAGCCGATACCGAAGACGATGGACTTCTCGAACTTCCCCAGATCGGACTCGTGCTCCCCGCCACGCATGGAAAGGGAGGCCTGGTAGACGACCGCCAGCCCGACGGGGATCATCATCATGGTGGCGGCGGTGTTGGAGACCCACATCGACAGGAACCCCGTCGCGACCATGAAACCGAGGATGATACGGCGCGGGCTCGTACCGATCGCGGCGACGATCGTCAGGGCGATCCGCTGGTGGAGATTCCACTTCTCCATCGCGAGCGCGAGGGAGAACCCTCCGAGGAAGAGGAAGATGATGTCGTCGCCGTACGCGGCGACCACGGCATCGCCCTCCAACGCACCTGTCAGCGGCAGGAGTGCGACCGGGAGCAAGGACGTGACCGGGATGGGGATCGCCTCGGTGATCCACCAGGTCGCGATCCAGAGAGTGGAGGCAAGGACCGCTTTCCCTTCCGGCGAGAGTCCCTCGGGGTCGAAGAACACGAGTGTTCCCACAAACAGCAGCGGACCGAGGATCAGTCCGATGATGCGCGCGGGCGTATAACCGGGGCCTGGGTCACCGGACTCCTGGGCCGGTTCCGAACTCTTGGTCGATTCAGAGGTCCTTGCTTCGGTGCGGCTCGAAGCAGAGGCGCTGTCGACACCACTGCCGGCCTTCACCAGCTCTGCTCGCGGTGCTTTCCTGCGCCAGGAGAACGTCAGGAGTTCTTTGATCTCTCGGTGGGACACCCACAGGTTTCCCCACAGGGAGTGCAGGTAGGAGGCTGCCATTGCTGTACCTTCTTCGGTCTTTTGCCCGGCTCGTCTTGCTGCAGGCCATCGGATCGGTTGGTGCGCGGGGCGCGGGGTGGAAATACCGGCCTTGCAGAAGAACGAGGCCGTAGGGGCTCCGCAAGGGGAGTGGTGAGCCCGACGTCATTGCGGAGCCGAAATCCTGGACAGCGCTTGTTGTTCGGGCTGTCGTTCACGCTGTCTCGGGGCGACCGTCCGTGTTGCCGGGGACGGTGGTGCCCTTGTGGATGACCTGTGTGGGGGTCATCGGTCGCGGACGGTCACTCGTGCAGGCCTCGAAGAACCTTGTGGAACTCCGCCTTGCCCTCGAGCCCGATGCCAGGAAGGTCACCCGGTGCCACACGGCCGCCGGCGATCACCGCATCGTCGGTGAAGCCACCGGTGGGCTGGAACTCTCCGGGGTAGGACTCGTTGCCGCCCAGCTTGAGGGATGCGGCTATGTGCAGCGAGAACTGGTGTCCGCCGTGCGGGACGCACCGGCGGGAGGACCAACCGTGCTGGGCGAGCATGTCCAGGACTCGACGGTACTCCGTCAGCCCGTAGCTCAGCGCCGGATCGACCTGGATGAAGTCGCGGTCCGGGCGCATACCGCCGTAACGGATCAGGTTCCGGGCGTCCTGCAACGAGAACAGGTTCTCACCGGTGGCGATGGGGTTGCGGTAGTTCTCCGACAATGTCGCGTTGAGCCCGTAGTCCAACGGGTCGCCGACCTCCTCGTACCAGAAGAGGCCGTACGGGTCGATGGCCTTGCCGTACTCCAGTGCGGTCCGCAGGTCGAACTTGCCGTTGGCGTCCACCATCAGCCGCGACCCGTCGCCGTCCAGGACCTCGAGGACCGCCTCGATACGTCGTAGGTCCTCGGCCAGGTCGGCGCCGCCGATCTTCATCTTGACGATCTCGTACCCGCCGTCGAGGAAGCCCCGCATCTCGTCCTGCAGGTCCTTCAGGGTCTTGCCGGGTGCGTAGTAGCCGCCGGCGGCGTAGACGAAGACGTCCTTGTCCGGGTCGCCGTCACCGTAGTGGTCGGAGAGCCACCGGTACAGCGGCACCCCCGCGGCCTTGGCGACGAGGTCGTGCAGG
>DXDP01000096.1 GCA_019115445.1 Candidatus Nocardiopsis merdipullorum | reverse complement strand
ACGGGTTCGGCCACGACGTGATCGACGATCCGGTGGTGGGGCTGGTCCTTGGTGGTGGTGCGCCTCTGGAGCGGCTCTGGGTCGGTGGACAAGGTGTCGTCGAGCGTGGGGAGTTGCGTACGTTGCCGGTGGAGACCGCGTCGGCCCGGGGACGTGCTGCGCACCGGAAGTTGCTGCAGGAGGTGAACCGCTGATGGTGGACACGACCCGTGTGCGGAATCTGGTCGGTACCAATCGGGACGGGGTGGGAACGTCCCCGCGCCGACCTGACGGGGTTTCGAAGGTCACCGGGGAGTTCGCGTACTCGTCGGACATGTGGATGGAAGACATGCTGTGGGGGGCGACCCTTCGCAGTCCGCATCCGCACGCAAGGATTCGGGGCATCGATGTCACCGAGGCGTTGAAGGTTCCCGGTGTGCACGCGGTCCTCACCCACGAGGACGTGCCCGGGGAGAAACGCTACGGGTTGGAGTACCGGGATCAGCCGGTGTTGGCCATCGACAAGGTGCGGTACCAGGGGGAGCCCGTGGCCGTGGTGGCCGCCGATCACCCGGAGACTGCGCGTCGGGCCATGGAACGTGTCCGGGTGGATTATGTGGTGTTGGAGCCGGTCGGTGATGCGCGTCGGGCCGCCCTGGACCCCGACAGTCCGCCGTTGCACGAGCCGGGGTCGCTCCCCCACCGACCCGAGTACAACCCGCGAGGAAATCTGCTGCGTCACCAGCCGATCCGTACCGGTGCCTTTGCCGATGCGGCCGGGTCCGCCGAGCGTGAGAGTCAGGTGTTGGAGCGGCTGCGGCACGAGGCGTCCGTGGTGGTGTCCGCCGAGTACGAGGTGGGCATGCAGGATCAGGCCTTCCTCGGCCCGGAGTCGGGTATGGCCGTACCGGCCGAGGACGGCGGTGTGGATCTGTACGTGGCCACACAGTGGTTGCACGTGGACCAGAGTCAGATCGCCCCGGCGTTGGGGTTGGCTCAGGACAAGGTACGGCTGACCCTGGCGGGTGTGGGTGGGGCTTTCGGTGCCCGTGAGGATCTGTCCATGCAGATCCACGCGTGCATGCTGGCGTTGCACACCGGCAGGCCGGTCAAGTTCGTCTACAACCGTGAGGAGTCCTTCCACGGGCACGTGCACCGTCATCCGGCGGTGATGCGCTACGAGCACGGGGCGCGGGCGGACGGCACCTTGCTGTACGCCACGGCGGAGATCGTCCTCGACGGCGGTGCCTACACCTCGGCCACCCCTGCGGTGGTGGGTGTGGCCTCCTCGCTGGGGTTGGGGCCTTACGAGATCTCGCACGCCCTGGTGGATGCCTACGGTGTGTACACCAACAACCCCCCGTGCGGGGCGATGCGCGGGTTCGGTGCGGTGCAGGCATGTTTTGCCTATGAGTCGCAGATGGACAAGTTGGCCGCCGAGCTCGGTCTGCATCCGGTGGAGCTGCGAGTACGCAACGCCATGTCCCAGGGTTCTCGCATCATCACCGGTCAGGAGATCGACATGCCGCTGCCGATGGCGGAGATGCTACGGCGTTGTCGTGATCTGCCGATGCCTACGGAGCGTTTGTCGTCCACCGAGCCGGTCGATCAGCGTATGTTGCCCGGTGGGGTGGCGGGAACCACACGTGGTGAGGGTGTGGTGCGCGGTGTCGGTTACGGCCTGGGGTTGAAGAATCTGTGCTTTTCGGAGGGGTTCGACGACTACTCGACGGCTCGTGTGCGGTTGGAAGTGGTGGCCGGAGAACCCGTGGTGCTCGTGCACACTGCCGCGGCCGAGGTGGGGCAGGGGCTGGTCACGGTCAAGGGGCAGATCGCCCGGACCGAGCTCGGTGTGGAAAAGGTCGTCGTCGCACCTTCCGACACACAGGTGGGTTCGGCGGGTTCGTCATCGGCCTCCCGGCAGACCTACATGACCGGTGGTGCGGTCAAGCTCGCGTGTGCGTCGGTGCGCGACGAGGTCGTGCAGTTGGCACGGCAGCGCGGGTTGGTGCCCGAGGGGCTTGCGTGGACCGATCTGTCCTTGAGCGGTGGGAAGCTGGTTTCGGCGACCTGGGGTGTCCTGGTGTCGTTGGCCGATCTGTTGGGTGAGGCGGCCCAGGGTGGTGTGGTGGTCGAGCACACGCGCGAGTACCATCACCGGCCCACCGAGATGTTGGACCCGGTTCTGGGTCAGGGCGCCTCCCACACCCAGTTCGGGATGTGCGTGCACCGTGCGGTGGTGGACGTGGACGTGGAGCTGGGTCTGGTGAAGGTGGTCGCGTTGGATGCGGTCCAGGACGTGGGCAAGGTGATCCATCCTCAGCAGTTGGCCGGGCAGATCCAGGGTGGTGCGGCCCAAGGGTTGGGGTTGGCGCTGATGGAGGAGATCCAGGTGAGCAACAGCCGCATCCGTAACCCGTCGTTCACCGATTACCTGATCCCCACCATTGTGGACACGCCACCGATGCGGATCGAGGTGCTCGAACGCGCCGATCCGCACGCGCCCTACGGGCTGCGCGGTGCCGGGGAGCCACCGACGTTGTCGTCGACCCCGGCGATCGTGGCGGCGGTACGCGATGCCACCGGGCGTGCCCTGACGCATGCGCCGGTGCGTCCTGAGGACATCGTCGGCATCGCTTTGTGAAGTGTTTTTTCGCATCGGTGACCAAGGTGGCCCATCAGTCACTGGTGTGCGCCGAAGGGAGCGTTGATACAGGAATTTATTTCTGTGAAAAGGACTCTTCGTCACATCGTTCGATATTTTCCCCCGCCGTACAACGAGAAGCAAACGAAAAATCTCAAACTCCTGGTGGTCGCCGCACAACAAGCGGATCCTGGTCCCATGAGTCCCGCGCACGAGGGAACCGGTATACAAATGAAAGAAAATCATCGCTCGTGCAGGGTAGAAAACCAGCGAATCCCCCTTTGAGCGGCGAAAGGCAAATATGCGGCCGAAGATCAGCGAGATCGGTGGGTACCGCCTGATCCGGGAAATCGGACGCGGTGGCTTCGGGTCGGTGCACCTGGGTGAGGACAAGAGCGGACAGCGCGCCGCGGTCAAGCTCTTGCACATCACCCCTTCCACGGATCCACACTTCTTCACACTGTTCGCCCGTGAGGTGGAGGCTGCCCGCCGGGTCAGTCCGTTCTGCATCGCTCAGGTGCTGAACGCCGATCCCCACGCCGAACAACCCTGGATCGCGGTGGAGTACATCGACGGGCCCAGCCTGGCCGAGCAGGTCCGTGAGCAGGGCCCGCGCATGGGTGCCGACCTGCAGCGCCTGGCGGTGGCCACGGCCACCGCGTTGTCGGCCATCCATGCCGCCGGGATCGTGCACCGCGATGTCAAGCCCAGTAACATCATGCTCGCTCCGGACGGTCCACGCGTGATCGATTTCGGGATCGCCCGTGCCTTCGAAGAGTCCACGGCCTTCACCGCCAGTGCCGCGATCGGCACCCCGCACTACATGGCCCCCGAACAGTTGGAATCCGATTCCAAGTTGACCCCGGCACTGGATGTGTACTCCTGGGGGGCCGTGATGGCTTTTGCCGCCACCGGCCGCCCGGTCTTCGAGGCAACGCGTCAAAGCGCACTCATCAAGCAGATTCTGTGTGACACACCCGATTGCAAGGATCTGCCCGAGCCCTTGCGGACGGTGGTGGCCCGCTGTTTGCAAAAGGATCCCGAGCAGCGACCCACCGCGCGCGAACTCATCGACCTGCTCACCGTGACCCCACCGGTGACACGGACCGGGCCCGCCCCGTGGACGAACACCGTTGTGCCACAGACGCCCCTTTGCCATCGAAACGACGACCTCTTCGGTAGTCGACCACGCTCGTCCGGACCCACCGGGGCCTTCCTGTTCGCCGGGCGCCACCACGGGTCCCCCGAAGCCCTGGCCGAGACCATGCAACGTCGATGGATCGATGCCCGGCAGGTGTTCTTCGACCACGGTGAGCGATGTGCCCTGGCCGCGTGGATGTTCGAGGAACACCACGGGTACGACGTCGATCCCGAGTTGCTGCGCAGACCGCCCTTCGACCCCGATGTGGCCGTGGCCCGATTCATCGCGCAGGTACGTCCCGACCTTCCGCCGGTCTTCATGGGGCAGGAGATGACCCTTGCGGCGATGGGGGCTCGCGCCCGGAGCGGCTCCGGTCCGGTCGCCGCCCGTGCCGATGTGGAGACTCTACGGGTCCTGGCCGAGCACCATTGTGTCGATCCCGAACACACCTGTTCCGGTGGCTCCTGCGCAGGTTTTCGGCAACTGCTGGACGATCTGGAGGAGGCGTTGTCCTTGGCCGAGCGGGCGGCCGCCAACCACAATCTGTGGCTGTCGGCGCTGGGAGAGCTTCTGAGTGATCCCCCACGTGTTGATCCGACCGGGGCCTCTGCAGTGCAATGGGTACTGACCGCACTGTTGAACCCCGTCCACCGGCAGCGTGCTCTTTCACGGGCCTGGGAGGAGGTACCCGTGCCCTGGCGTCATCTTGTGCCTCGCGGTCATTCCGATGCACCGCGGACCACCGCGGCGGGCATCGGCTTTGTCACCGTCTCGATGTGTGAGGCGCTCGTGCGGATCGCGGCGGTGGAAAAGGACCTGCGCACGAAGCTGCAGGAGTGGCAGGCCCACCGGCGCGTGTTCGGTCCGCGTCTGCTGGCAATCGCATCGACCCTGACCGGGGGTGTGGCACTGAGCACGACCCTGGCCCTTCCCTTGAGTGGTGGGGTGCCTCCGATCGCCCACGTGCTGTGTTTTCTGCCCTTGTTGCTCGTCCTCGGTCACTGGTTGATCAAACGCAAGGAGATCGGACACCGCAGCCCGCCCTGGATGGAGATCGGCCATTTCCGGGCCGGATTCGGTCGGCGTTTCCGCGCCAGGGGCGAAGAGATGCGTCGTGCCTTGGGGGAGCTGTGCGATGCGCGAGGACGGGCCGAGACACATCCCTTCGTCGCTCATGTCTGAATCAGCCGCGCAGCAGCGCCTGATGGGCGATTTCGCGGCACACGACCGCGAAGTCGAGCCCGGCGGCCTCGGCGGCCATCGGGAAGGTCGAGGTCTCGGTCAACCCCGGGGCGACGTTGGTTTCCAGGAAGGTCACTCGGCCGTCCTGGTCGATGATGAGGTCGGTACGGGAGAAGTCTCGCAACCCCAGGGCACGGTGTGCGATCAGTGCGGTCTCGGTGGCCGTGTGCAAAAGTTCGGGGGCCGACCGTGCGGGGCAGAAGAACTCGGTGTGTCCGGCGGTGTAGCGGGCCGCGTAGTCGTACACACCGCTGTCGGGAACGATTTCCACCGGCGGTAGAGCAACCGGGCCGTCACCGGTGTCCACAACACCCACCGCCAGTTCGGTGCCCCGGATCTGTTCCTCCACCAGGGCCGAATCACTGTAGGCAAAGCACGACACCAGGGCGGCCGACAGATCCTGCCGGGAGCTGACGGGGGTGGCGCCGAACGCCGATCCTCCCTTGTCGGGCTTGACGAACAGGGGTGGTTCCAGCCGATCGACCAGCCGGGTCATCAGTGCCGGAGCGCCCAGGTCGTGGAAGGCGGACTTGGGCAGGGTCACCCCGCGAGGGGTGCTCACGCCCCGGTCCGCCAACAGTGCCTTGGCCGCGGGCTTGGAGTAGGTCAGGCGGCACGCGTCGGGACGTGCGCCCACGTAGGGGACCCCGACCAGTTCCAGGATCTCCCGGATCGCCCCGTCCTCCCCGGCCGCTCCGTGCAGGACGGGAAAGACCACCTGGGAAGGGTCCTCGGCGAGCCGGTCCAACAGTGTCGAGTCCACGTCGGTGACCTGGACCTCCACGCCGAGTCGGCGCAGCGCCTCGGCGACCCGGCGTCCGGACTGCACGCTCACCTCGTGTTCGGGGGAAAGACCCCCGGCAAGGACGAGAACCCTGTCGAGGTCGGCCATGGTGGGGCCCTCCTTCTGTACCGCTGTCATCGTTCCTGCACCCTTGCTGAGGTTGGTCAGGGCAGGTCGGGGGCGGGTGTCTGGCTGCCTTGGGTGGACGGGGGGAGGGTGGTGCCGAAGGTGGCGTGCAGATCGAGTTCACCCTCGATGGCTCCGACAAGGCGCCGTACCCCTTCCCGGATCTGTTCCGGTGTGGGGTAGCAGAAGCTGAGCCGCATGGAGGATCTGCCGCGGCCGTCGGCGTAGAAGCCGGTGCCGGGCACATAGGCCACCCGTTCGGTGACGGCACGAGGGAGCATCGCTTTGGCGTCCACACCTTCGGGCAGGGTGGCCCACACGAAGAAGCCGCCTTCGGGTTCGGTCCAGGTGCACCCCTTGGGCATCATCGCCGACAAGGCGGTGAGCATGGTGTCCCGGCGCTCGCTGTACATGGCGTTGAAGGTCTTGATCTGCTCGCGCCAGGGAAAGGTGCTCAGGTAACGGCGTACCACCAACTGGTTGAAGGTGGAGTGGCTGAGCATCGCCGATTCCGCCGCCAGGACGAGTTTGGCGCGTACCGGTGCCGGGGCCAGTGCCCAGCCGATACGCAGGCCCGGAGAAAGGGTCTTGGAAAGTGAGCCCAGGTAGATGACGTTGCCGTTGCCCTGGGAGTACAGGGTCGGTTCTGGTTCCCCGTCGTAGCGGAGCAGGCCGTAGGGGTTGTCCTCGACCACGAGGACGTCGTGGCGTTGGCAGACCTCCATGACGCGGGTGCGCCGCTCGGCGGTCATGGTGATGCCCGCCGGGTTCTGGAAGTTGGGGACGGTGTAGAAGAACTTCACCCTTTGCCCCTGCCGTTCGGCCTCGGTCAACGCGCGGTCGAGTTCGTCGGGGTCCACCCCGTGCTCGTCCATGCTCACGTGCCGGGTGTCGGCCTGGAAGGCGGCGAAGGTGTTGATCGCGGTGACGTAGGTGGGGGCTTCGGTCAGCACGATGTCGCCGGGGTCGACGAAGACCCGGGTGATGAGGTCCAGTGCCTGTTGGGAGCCGACCGTGACGATGACGTCGTCGGGTACGGCGGTGATGCCTTCCAGCGTCATGTAGTCGCAGATCTGTTCGCGCAGGACGGGGTCGCCCTGGGCGGAGCCGTACTGCAGGGCCGCGGCGCCCTCCTGCGAAACCACGTCCTTGACCAGGTCTCCGAACTGGTCGAGCGGTAGTGCCGAGACGTTGGGCATACCTCCGGCCAGGGAGACCACCTCGGGCCGGGAGGCAACGGCAAACAGCGCCCGAACCTCCGATGCGACCATGCCCTGTGCTCGGTGTGCGTAGCGTCCGACGTGCGGGTCGATACGCGAACCTTGCTGGGCGGGTTGCTGTTCTCGGTGGTCAGCGGACACGATCCACCTCCGAAGAAAGGACGGTCTGTGGGCCGTCGCGATGGGGTCGACCGGGGTCGACGTTGATGCCGGGTGCGACGCCGCGTACGGCACTGCGGTTCACACTGCTCCCGTGACCACCGGGGCACAACACCTCCGGTGGGACGGTCGGGGCACAGGGTGCGGTGCGGTGAGTTCGACCGAGTGTAGCTCAGCTGCGGTGGTGGTTCATCGGGCGGAAAGCGTTCCGTGCTGCTTCCCACAGGAGCACCCCTTCTTCCACGGTCGACCGTTGGTTCGGGTCGCGGGAAGGAATTACCCACCTTGTCATGGGGATGCACACCGGTATGGCGAGAACATGACTCATTTTTCACTTCGGCCACCTGAGTCGGACATAGTAGGCATAGCCCTCATCGGTCACCGTAAGTACAAGAACATACGCGTTCGGCGAACGCAGATGCTCGATCCGTCAACCCGGGGGCAACCATGAGAGTCCGCTCGACCGCCGCCGTCGTATCTTCTGTCGTCCTGCTGCTGGGCGCCACGACGACCTCCTGTTCCACCGGCCAGAGCCAGGAGGAGGCCGATGCGGCGCAACTGGAACTGGAACGGGCCGCCACGGCCCTGTCGGTGACGGTGCTGCGTCCGGGCGCCGAACGGGCCTTCGAACGCCAAGATCATCCTCTCGACGGCGGCTTGTCCTGCACCACACAGGCCCATGAACACAACGAACAGTCAGAGGACGAACAGCAAAGCGCCGAGGCCTCCGAGGACACCTCTGGGGACAGATACCTCGTGGTCCACTGCACAGGCCGGACCGAGGGCGGTGAGGACGCCCATTTCGAGGGACGTCTGTTGCGCGCCGCACTGGCCGAACGCGCAGCGGACGACGACAGCCTGCAGGGTGACTTCACCGGCCGGGTGGGGGAGACAGAAGTCTTCAGGATGGACTGCCTGCAGTGTTCCGCCGAGCCCGCCGAGGAAGACCCCTCGGAGGAGGCAGAAGGGGCAGAGGAGGCGGACGAGGTGGAGCAGACCGAGAACTGAGCAGGCCGGCTCGTGGCCTGGATGGTGGGGGTGCGCCCCGGGGACGGGAGCACGGGGCGCACCCTCCTTGCGCGCGGAAGAGTCGGGCTCACCGGCCACAGGCTGCCCGCCTCGAGGAGGCGTCCGCACTGTTCTCCTTCGTAGCCCCCCTCAAGGCTCGAAGGTCGCGTACGCTCCGTCGATCCGTTCGGGTTCGCCGACGCGAGGCCCTTTTCATGTCCGCGTCCTGGCTCCCCTACTGCGCACTTTTAGTTGAACTTATAACGACCTCTCCCACAATGGTTGCACTAGGTTGCTGTCTTCCCGCCCACTGCTCGGGCACGCTGTTTGTCGCACATCTCCTGACGCAGGGAGCGCACGCCGGGCGCGGTCGATCCCGGCAACAGTTCCTCCGCGACCTCCGGGCACAGGACCCGAACCCGCACGTCCTCGCTGAAACGGTAGGGACGGCTCTCGATGAGTCCACCCAGGTGCCGCCGCAACCGTGACAGTTCGGCCCGCACCGTCACCGTGTGCCCGTCCTCACCGAACACGGCTCGGGACAGTTGCTGTCCCGTTCTTCCTCGTGTGTCCGATGCCAACAGCAGGAGCAGCTCGGCGTGGCGCGGTGAGAGCCGATGCGCCCACTTCCCGCTGGGGCCGACCGCGGACAGCTCGGGGGCAGAACCCGACAGGTCCAGGGTGACCAGGGAAGGGGACGTCTCCTCCTTCGGTCTGGGCCGTACCAACCAGCCACCGGGCAACGGCTCCAAGGCACATGTGCCCAGAGCGGGGATCCAGACCATGGAACCCTCCCGGTTCTTGGGCAGCAGCACCCGACGTATCGGCTCCATGTGCGCAACCGCCGCGGTCCATCCCGCCTCGTCCACGACCAGTGCGGGTCTGCTCAGACCGGCGAGCAGGGGCGCCGACACCGAACGCAGGCGTTCCAGATGTGTGTGGTGAATGCTCTGCAGGTGCGCCTCGGCCAGTTTGGCGACCGTACTGACCAGGGCCAGAGTGGACGAGTGGACGGTGGCGACCGGACCGGTGACGTCCACGGCCCCGAGCAGGCGTCCGTCCCTTGGGTCGTGGATCGGTGCGCAGGCACAGGTCAACTGATGAAGGCTACGCACGTAGTGCTCGGCGGAGTAGACCTGCACCGGCCGGCCCACCACCAGGGCCGTACCGATGGCATTGGTTCCGGTGCTGCCCTCGTTCCAGTAGGTGCCCTCGACCAGACCGACCCGGTCCCCGACCGCACGGATACGTCGAGAACCCTCGCGCCACAGAACCTGACCGGTGGCATCGGTCACGAGCATCATGTGTTCGGCCTCGTCGGCCACCGACACCAAGGCACCGCGGATCAGCGGAAGGACTTCGGCAAGGGGCGAGGAAAGACGGTTGTGGTGGAGTTCGTCCGGGGGTGTCACACGCGGTGGTGGCCCGCTCTCGGGGTCGATCCCGAAGGTGGGCATGCGTTTCCATGAGTCCTCGATCACCGGCCGCAGCGGTGCCGGTGACGGACGCCCCGCGAGCAAGGCCTCGTGGATCCGTCGCAACAGGCGTGCTTGCTCCTGGGCGTTGGTCCCTGCGGGCAGCGCCGGGTCCAGTGGGGGAAACGACATGGGGTCACCTGGTCTCACGTTCACCTGGCCTTTCGGAGGATGCCCCGGCCCTCGTGCCGGGAAGGAACTCGCTCTTTTTCGTGGCGGGCCAGGTCAGACCGATGTGCCACCAGGCGTATCGGTCTTTCCGCGTGCGGTTTTTCGCAGGTGCGCGATCTTGCTGTCGAGCCATGGGTGATCGTGTCCGGCCTGGCCGGCCGGGCGCGTGTGCGGTTCGGCGGGCAGGCGTGGTGAGATGTGCTTCTCATCGTCCATGGCCCCAGAATAGGCACGGCATGTCATCACACGCGTGCATGATCGGCACCATGGCGACACAGTGCCGGTAAAGCCAGATACCGGACATGCCCGATACACATACTCTGCTGCGCGTGTTGTTCACCGTTGGGCACAAAGCTCACCGGACGGCGCACCGACAACACGCGGGTCCATCGTCGTGGCCGGGTCGGGCCACCGGACTCCTACCCGTGCCCCGGCCCGAGAACATGGACATCCTGACATCGAAGCGGTCCGTGGCTGTACGGTTTGTCCACCGGGTGCAGCCACGGCGCCCCGAAGTTCGAGGACAATCGCGCCCCACTCCGTGAAGGGACTCACCGTTGAGCACACCGATCGGACCCACCGACTCCACACAAGTGCCCCGCTTCGCCGGACCGGCGACCTACGCCCGGCTGCCCCGTATCGACCAGGTGGACCGTGCCGACATCGCCGTGATCGGTGTCCCCTTCGACAGCGGGGTCTCCTACCGGCCCGGCGCACGCTTCGGCCCCTCGGCGGTGCGTGAGGCCGGACGTCTGCTCCGCCCCTACCACCCCGGCCTGGACCTGTCCCCCTTCTCCGTCGCGCAGGTGGTCGACGGGGGAGACATCGCGGTGAACCCGTTCTCGATCGGTGACGCGGTGGAAACGATCGACCGGGAGACTTCAGCGCTCATGGAGCCGGGCACCCGGCTGGTGACCGTGGGTGGTGACCACACCGTGGCGCTTCCCTTGCTGCGTTCCCTGCATCGTAGGCACGGCCCGATCGCCCTGTTGCACTTCGACGCCCACCTGGACACCTGGGACACCTACTTCGGAGAGCCCTATACCCACGGAACCCCGTTCCGACGTGCTGCGGAGGAAGGGCTTTTGGACACCGAGGCGCTGTGTCATGTGGGTGTACGCGGCCCGCTGTACGGCAAGCGGGATCTGGAGGAGGACCGCCGTTTCGGGTTCGGTGTCGTCACCGCCGCCGACGTCATGCGTCGGGGCGTGGACGAGATCGCAGCCGCACTTCGGGACCGTATCGGTGATCGGCCCGTGTACGTGTCGGTGGACATCGACGTCCTCGATCCGGCATACGCACCGGGCACCGGCACCCCCGAGGCCGGGGGGTTGAGCAGTCGCGAACTGTTGGAGCTTCTGCGTGGTCTGACCTCGCTGCGGTTGGTGGGCGCCGACGTGGTGGAGGTCGCCCCCGCCTACGACCATGCGCAGATCACCGCCACCGCCGCCGCCCACGTGGTCTACGACCTGGTGGGGCTGCTGGCGCTGCAGCACCGTTCGTCTTCCTGAGGGGTTCGGGGGTCCCACCCGGCACCGGGTGGGACCTTTGCCGGTTTTCAGTCCGGGGTGTCACGCAGTTCGAGGGTGCAGCACTTGACCCCGCCTCCGGCCTTGCGTAGTTCGTCCAGTTCCACGGGGTGCACGGCATGGCCGAGGGAACGTAGACGATCGGCCAGGCCGGTGGCCTCCGCAGCCAGAACGACGTTGTGGCCGTCGCTGACGGCGTTCAGTCCAAGGACCGCGGCGTCGTCCTCGGTGGCCAGCAGCGCCTCGGGAAAGAGCGCGTTCAAGACCCGCCTGCTCCCGGCGGAGAAGGCGTCGGGGTAATAGACGATCTGTCTTTCCGACAGCGCGAAGAGTGCGGTGTCCAGGTGGTAGAAGCGGGGGTCGACCAGTTGGAGGGTGATCACCGGGCGGTCCAGGAAATTTTCGGCCTCCTGGTGGGCAGCGGCCTCGGTGCGAAACCCCGTGGCGGCCAGGATCACCTCCTCCAGGACGACGAAGTCGCCCTCGCCCTCGTTGACGTGTTTGGGTTCACGGGTCCTGGTGTAGCCCGCTTCACCGAACCAGGACAGGTGGGCCGGGCCTTCGGGGGTGCGTTCGGCACTGGCAAAGCGTGCACCGTAGACACGTCCGTCCACCACAAGTCCACCGTTGGCGGCAAAGACCATGTCGGGCAGACCCTCGATGGGTGCGATCTCACTGACCCGATGGCCCAGGCGCCGATAGAGTTCGCGCAGGGCCTTCCATTGTCGGACGGCACGGTCGCGGTCCACGCCCACGTCCGGGTCCATCCAAGGGTTGATCGTGTACTCGACCGCGAAGTAGGTGGGGCGACACATCAGATAGTGCCTGCGTCGTGGCGCGTTGCTCGAGGGGACAGACCGAATCATGAAACCTCCCCGCCGACCGTCCCGGGTGAGGGCGGTCCTTGGTGTACAGGCCTTGACCACACCGGGGTTTCCGGGTGGGCGTCGGGAAGATACCCACACGGGACAGATACCAATACAGACTTTTGCACAACCTCCGCGAAATGGTGCACAAAGAGCCAATAAGAACCATTTTCTGGCCGAGTGTCCAAATCGCGACCTCTCAGCACAACCCTCCCCCATTGACCGACCAGTCGGTATTGCTACTGTCGCGGAAGTCCCGATTGGAGAGTTCGCCCATGAGTACGACCGTCCAGGCCGCCGTCTTCGACGGGGTCGACGCCGCCCCACGGATCCGTGAGATCATCCTTCCCGACCCCGGCCCCGGACAAGTACGGGTCCGCCTTTGCGCCGCGGGTGTGTGCCACTCCGACCTGTCCCTGTCCAACGGAACGCTGCCCCAGAAATGGCCCGCGGTCCTGGGACACGAGGGTGCCGGCACCGTCGAGGCCGTCGGTGAGGGGGTCACCGAGGTCTCCCCCGGCCAGCACGTGGTCCTCAACTGGGCTCCCCCATGTCGGGGGTGCTGGTTTTGCGAACAAGGTGAACCCTGGCTGTGTGAACATGCTCTGGACCGCAGCGCACGCCCCTACGCCGAACTCACCGACGGCACCCCCGTGCACCCCGGTCTGAACACCGGTGCCTTTGCCGAGGCCACCGTCGTGCCCGTCACCGCGGTCATTCCTCTGCCCGACAGGATGGACCCGGCGGTGGCCGCCATCCTGGGGTGTGCTGTGCTCACCGGATGGGGTGCGGTCAACAACGCGGCCGCCGTCCAACAGGGACAGTCCGTCCTGGTTCTGGGGCTGGGCGGGGTGGGTCTTTCGATCCTGCAGACGGCCCGCCTGGCCGGGGCCGGAAAAGTCATCGCGGTGGATGTGTCCCCCGACAAGGAAGAGCTCGCCCTCTCCTTGGGCGCCACCGACTTCCTGGTCGCCGATGATTCTCTTTCCAAGGCTGTGCGCACACTGACCGAAGGACGCGGGGTGGACCATTCCTTCGAGGCGGTCGGCTCGGCCGGGGTGGTGCGCTCCGCCTGGCGTGCCACCCGCCGGGGTGGGTCCGTGACCGTTGTGGGGGTGGGTTCCAAGGACGACGAGGTTTCGTTCAACGCCCTGGAACTGTTCCACCAGGCACGCACACTTCGCGGATGCGTGTACGGCTCCAGCGACCCGGCGCGTGACATTCCGGCTCTGGCCGAGCAGGTGCGCTCCGGGGACCTGAAACTGGCGGCGATGATCACCGACGAGATCGGCCTGGACGGGGTGCCCGCGGCCTTCGAGCGCATGCGCCGGGGAAAGGGCGGACGTTCCTTGGTGCGCTTCGGCGCCTGAGCGCCACCACGCACCATGCACCATGCACCTTGGACCCGATCACATGGTGCGTGGTGGCTCGGCCGGGAACGTGGACGCCTTCGCGATGTCGGACAGGGCCGCCTTGCCGTCCCCCGTCCTTTGTCAGGGCCTGACAAAGGACGTGGTGCGCACCACACATCGGTCTTGTCGTCGGGGACGAAGAGGGGCACAGTCGTCATCACCGTGCACAACCGTGCCCGCACACGAAAAGTTCACCGAACACCGGGAGAAGAGAGCACATGAGCACCGGAGTCGACCAGGCCGACGCGATCGTCGTCGGTGCCGGACTGGCCGGGCTGGCCGCGGCTGCGGAGTTGGCCGAAGCGGGCAAACGGGTGATCCTGCTGGATCAGGAGCCCGAACAGTCCCTGGGTGGCCAGGCCTTCTGGTCCTTCGGTGGGCTGTTCTTCGTGGATTCGCCCGAGCAGCGTCGCATGGGGATCAAGGATTCCGAGGAGCTGGCGCTGCAGGACTGGATGGGCACGGCCGATTTCGACCGGCCCGAGGACGCCTGGCCACGCAAGTGGGCCGAGGCCTACGTGGACTTCGCCTCCGGGGAGAAGTACTCCTGGTTGCGGAACATGGGGCTGAAGATCTTTCCCGTGGTCGGCTGGGCCGAACGCGGCGGTTACCTGGCCAACGGGCACGGCAACTCCGTGCCGCGCTTCCACATCACCTGGGGTACCGGCCCGGGGCTGGTCGAGCCGTTCGAGCGTCGGGTGCGTGCGGCGGCCGAACGCGGCTCGATCGATCTGCGTTTTCGGCACCGGGTCGACGAACTCGTGGTCACCGCCGGCACGGTGCAGGGTGTACGCGGCACGGTCCTGGCCCCCAGCGACATCGAGCGTGGTCTGGCCAGTGGCCGCGACGCGGTCGGTGAGTTCGAGCTCGGCGCGCAGGCAGTGATCGTCACTTCCGGTGGGATCGGTGGCAACCACGACCTGGTCCGGCAGAACTGGCCCGAGCGTTTGGGCTCTCCGCCCAAGCACATGCTCTCGGGTGTGCCCGCGCACGTGGACGGGCGCATGCTCGGCATCACCGAAAAGAGTGGCGGCCACATCATCAACCGCGACCGCATGTGGCACTACACCGAGGGCATCCAGAACTGGAACTCGGTCTGGGACAACCATGGCATCCGCATCCTGCCCGGCCCTTCCTCACTGTGGTTGGACGCCACCGGCAAGCGTCTGCCGGCCCCCTACCTTCCCGGGTTCGACACCCTGGGCACGCTCGAGCACATCATGCAGAGCGGACACGAGTACACGTGGTTCGTGCTCTCCCAGAAGATCATCGAAAAAGAGTTCACCCTGTCGGGTTCGGAGCAAAACCCCGACCTGACCGGCAAGGACCTCAAGCTTCTCCTCAAGCGGGTGTTTCCCGGCGCACCGGGCCCGGTGGAGGCGTTCAAGAACCACGGTGCGGACTTCGTGGTCGCCGACAAGCTGCCCGAACTCATTTCGAAGATGCAGCAGGTCGCGGGTGATGGGGTCCTGGACGCCGACACCGTCACCCGTGAGGTGGTGGCTCGTGACCGGGAAATGGTCAACAAGTTCACCAAGGATCTGCAGGTGATGACGATCCACGGGGCACGCGCCTACCGGGGGGACAAGCTCGTCCGGGTGTCCGCCCCCCATCAGATCCTCGACCCGAAGGCGGGGCCACTCATCGCGGTGCGCCTGCACATCCTCACCCGCAAGACCCTCGGCGGGCTGCACACCGATCTGGATGCCCGGGTGTTGCGTGCCGACGGCACGCCTTTGCCGGGTGTGTACGCCGCCGGTGAGGTCGCCGGCTTCGGTGGCGGTGGGGTGCACGGCTATCGCGCCTTGGAAGGTACCTTCCTGGGCGGGTGTTTGTTCTCCGGCCGTACCGCCGGTCGGGCCGCTGCCGCCGCGATCGGGTAGTCCGCTGCCACCAAGGCGTACGGGCACCGGGGGCACGATCCTCCGGTGCCTTTTCCGCCCCGAGCCAAGATCCGAGGACAAAAGCCACCCCCACAGCGCCACGAAGTGTCCTGCAGGGGGCACAAAAGCAGCCCGGTCCTGATCGTCTGGTTCCTGCGATTGTCGCTCTGTCCGGGGAAGTCGCCTGCTCGCACCCTCAGTGGCAAGCAAGAAGCTTGAGGTGACCTGTGTTGTCGGACACTGAACCTACTGACCGCGAGGTCGATGGCGGCCGAACCCTCCCTCGGTGTTGATGACCTGGCCGGTGATCCAGGCCGCCTCGTCGGTGACCAGCCAGGCGATGAGTCGCGCTGGATCATCAGGAACACCGTATCGACCGTGAGGGAACATGGGTGCGATCGTTCGCAACATCTCCTCCGTGAGATAGCCGGTGTCGACGGGGCCGGGGTTGACGGTGTTGACACGGATTCCGTCATCGGCGAGCTGGTCGGCGATGGTTGCAGTGATTCCCGCGAGTGCAGCTTTTGCGGTCGCGTATGCGACTTCGCCGGGCATGGGGCCAAGCCCCTGCCCGGACGTCAAAAACACAATCGATCCCCACGCATCCGATGCATGCTGCCGTGCAAATGCTTGAGCCAACAAGATCGAAGCGCGGGTGTTCACCGCCCAATGCTTGTCCAACTCCACTGCGGTGAGCTCGTCGAGTACGCCGTCCGACCCGGAAAGCGCTTGGTTGCAGATCAGCGCGTCCACAGTGCCGAACTCCTCCACAGCCGACGCAAGCAGCTGCTCGGGCGCTTCCTCCTGGGAGAGGTCGCTGTGCAAGTCAGCCACACGCGCATCATCGACCAGGTGCGCACGAACCCCGTCCAGCACGGCTTCAAGGTCATCAGCACCCCAGGTCTGCTCCTGATCATGCGGAGAGTAGTGGTGACAGAACACACTCGCGCCGTAGGCGGCGAGCCTGCACGCTGTCGCATGACCGATCCCGGCCCGGCGACTGACGCCGGTCACCAGGACCGTTCGACCATGGAGTGGTAGAGGGTCACGCGCCAACTCATCACGATGCTCGGCACTCATGTATTCCCTTCCTTCAGACCTTCTGGACGAGTGATTCCTTGAGAGGTTTCGATGGCCGCATGCGATCAGTGTTCGTGAGTGGGCTGAGTGGTTGCGCCGGCCCGCGGCGGTCAATGCAAGAGCTCGCTGATCGACCCGGGCCATCACGCCTTCGACAGCGCGCCCACCGTGGGGCTCCGAACACTTGACAGTCGGGCGTGACGGGGTGGCGCGACAACCAGCACTGACCTACGTCTGTTGGTCAGTTCAGGCAGAAGGACAAGGACGCAGAAAAGACCTGAAAACATCAAGAAGACCGAGAACGAGGGGTGATCTCTTCGTTCGTCGATCCGGCGGAGCCGGGTGTTCGTGGGACACCCGGCTCCGTCATGTGCGGTCACCGTCCGAGGAGCCGTCCGGGTCTTCGGGTTTTTCGTCCGCGCGCTTGCGCGGTCTGCCCCGCCGGGGGATGTCCCTGGCCGTCTTGGGCATCCGCCCTGCTTCCTTCAGGGCCTGACGCAGGAGGAACTCGATCTGGGCGTTGGTACTGCGCAACTCCTGCCCCGCCCACCGTGCGATCGCGTCGTGGACGGCGGGGTCGAGTCGCAACAAGACCTTCTTGCGCTCGGACACGGCCACCTCGGGTCACTGGTACAGGGTCCCGGTGTTGACCACAGGACTCGCGGGTCGGTCCGAGCACAGGACGACGAGGAGGTTGCTGACCATGGTGGCTTTGCGTTCTTCGTCCATGTCTACGACCTCTTCCTCGGACAGACGCTCCAGGGCACGGTCGACCATGCTGACGGCACCCTCGACGATCTGTCGTCGAGCGGCGATCATCGCCCCGGCCTGTTGACGTTGCAGCATGGCGTGCGCGACCTCGGCAGCGTAGGCCAAGTGGGTGATGCGTGACTCGACGATCTTCACACCTGCGGCATCGACACGTTCGGCGACCTCCTCGGACAGCTCTCCGGTGATGGTATCGGCGTTGTCACGCAGGGACAGGTCGCTCTTTTCACCGTGGGAGTCGTAGGGGTACTTGCCCGCGATGTGGCGGACCGCTGCCTCGGTCTGGATGGAGACGAATTCCACGAAGTCGTCGACCTCGAAGGAGGCGCGTGCGGTGTCCTCGACCTGCCAGACGACGACGGCGGCGATCTCGATGGGGTTGCCCACGGCGTCGTTGACCTTCATGACGGAGGTCTCGTGGTTGCGGATCCGGGTGGATACGGCGGTCCGTTCGGTCAGCGGGTTGACCCAGCGCAGTCCGTCGGTGCTCACGCTGCCGACATAGC
This sequence comes from Candidatus Nocardiopsis merdipullorum, assembly GCA_019115445.1. Lineage (GTDB taxonomy): Bacteria > Actinomycetota > Actinomycetes > Streptosporangiales > Streptosporangiaceae > Nocardiopsis > Nocardiopsis merdipullorum. The sequence goes on along the minus strand of DXDP01000096.1, from coordinate 936 downwards.
GCCCGAAGAGCTGCACGACCCGGGTCTCGTTGGGCGCGACCATGGTCAGTCCCACCAGCAGGAACAGGCCGATCAGGCCGACCACACCCCCGATGGGAACACCGACGAAGGGCGACAGGGCCTGGATGTCGGGCAGGAAGGGCAGTACGACAACACCGATGCCGATCAGGGTCAGCGCCACCCCGAGGAGCGCCATGGCGACGCCGTCACGGCTCGAGGCTTCGTGTTCGCGGTAGTGCGGTGTGGGGGCAAGGGCACTTGGTTCGTTCATGTTCGATACATCTTTCTCCACGGTGATGACTCAAGCATAGCATTGTGATATCACTTTTACAGAGGGCTCGTCCCCGGGGCCCGAGAAGAGGAGACGCAGACGTGATGAACAACACCGAAGCGCTACGCCTGCGACCGCCCCGCCATCGGGTCAGCGGGCGAGCCGTGTGGTGGTGGACGACCCGATCCCTGGTGGTGGTACTTCCGACCATCGCCACGCCGGCTGTCTCGATGATCTTCGTCGACGTCCAACCCGCACGTATGTGGTTGCTGATCGTGACAGGAACTCTTGCCCTCCTCGGACTCCTCGTCACCGTGGTCATGCCGCAGTGGCGCTACCGGGTCCATCGGTGGGAGATCACCGACACCGCCGTCTACACCTCCAGCGGGTGGATCTGGCAGGAGTGGCGGGTGGCACCCATGTCACGGGTCCAGACGGTGGACACCGCCCGGGGTCCCCTCCAACGGCTCTTCGGTCTGTCCAGCGTGACCGTCACCACGGCATCGGCCGCAGGTCCCATCGAGATCAGCGGGTTGGACCACACCATGGCCACCGAAGTGGCCGATCAACTCACCGAAAGCACGGAAGCCACTTCGGGGGACGCCACATGAGTTCCCACCACGAACACCGTTCCGAGAACGAGGGCCCGCCCCCGGAGGAACACC
>DXDP01000095.1 GCA_019115445.1 Candidatus Nocardiopsis merdipullorum | reverse complement strand
CCGGGTGGACTTCTTCTACACCGAGGACGGTGAGGTCCTGGTCAACGAACTCAACACGATGCCCGGCTTCACCCCGGCCTCGGCGTTCCCACAGATGTGGGAGGCCAGTGGCCTGGACTACGCCGCGCTCGTCGAGCGGATGATCACCACCGCGCTGCGCCGAGGTACCGGTCTGCGGTGACCGCCACCCCCTGTCGGGGGCAGGGACTCAGACCTGGGAAGGGGGCTGCGGGGGCGGCTCGGTGGAAGGCGGGCCGGGGCACAGTTCTCGGGTGAGGATGGTGCCGCCCGCCGCCGCTGCGGGAAAGACCACCACCGCCACGAAGGGGACCGCCAACAAGAAATAGGTCGGGACCGCAAAACCCAGTACTCGCAGTTTGCGGCCGGCCATGAAACGGTGACGGTCCCGTATGCGCAGCAGACCCCGGCGGTCGAAAGCGTTCGTGGTCAGCTCGAACCCCAGCAGCCAACCCCCCATGAGCGCGGTCAACACCGGGCCCACCATCCACCCCACGAAGGGGACGAGGCCGAGCAGGAACGCGCTCACCGTCACCACGAGGGAGACCACCACGATCGTCACCGACTGACGGGCCGAACGCACCACGGAGGCGGGAAAGGACTCGTGCGGTGCCTCGGGCACACCACCGAGTTCCTCCTCGACCAACTCGTCGATCTTGTCGTAGATCGGTGAGCCCAACGCCAGCGTCACCGTGGTGAACGCCACCACCATGACCAGGATCGCACTGGCCGGCAGCACCACGGCCAAGGCGCCGCGCAACAGTTCCCGCCACACCCCCTTCCACCCCTCGGCGAACGGGGTCACCCACGCCACCAACTCCAGAAGGTTCAGGAGCAGGGCGACGAACGCGGCCAAGAACAACAGCGACGTGATCAGTGCGGGCAGAGCGCCCAACAGGAACAGCCGTGGCTTGCGCAGCACGATGCCCAGACCGCGCAGCAAAACACCGAAACCGCCGAAGACCTCACGTAGAGAACGCACGAGAGCACCTTAACTCTCGGTGCCTACGCAACACTCTCCTCACTCTCCTCGACCCGGGAAACGGACCGGTACCAGCCGTCCTCGGCCAGGAGTTCCTCATGGGTACCGCTCTGCAACACCTTGCCGTCCCGCACCACGTAGACGTGGTCCACCCGCTCCAACCCGGTCAAATCGTGGGTGATCAACAGCGTGGAGTAGCCTTCCGCGGCTACCAACAGGTCGTCGATCACCGCATCACGGGTGTCGGGGTCCAGGTGGGCGGTCGGCTCGTCCAGGACGAGCACACGCGGTGCCGCCAACAGGGCACGCGCCAACGCCAGACGCTGCACCATCCCCCCGCTCAACCCCAACCCGTACGTGCCGACCCGGGTGTCCAACCCCTCCGGCATCGCGCGGACCTCGTCGGCCAGACGCGCCCGTTCCAGGGCCTTCCACAACTCCTCCTCGGAAGCCCCCGGGCAAGCCAGAGTCAGGTTCTCCCGCAAGGAGGAGGCGAACACGTGCGGATCCTGCGGCACCCCCGAAATCACCGCACGCACCTCATCGGCCGGGTAGGAGGTGATGTCGGTACCGCCGAGCTCGACCCGCCCCCGGTCCGGGTCGCGGAACCGCAGAAGCACCGAGGCCAACGTGCTCTTGCCCGCACCACTGGGGCCGATCACCGCAACGGTCCGCCCGGCCGGGATCTGCAGGTCCACTCCGTCCAGGGCCCACGGCTCGTCCCGGCCGTAGCGGACCCGCAACCCGTGCACGTCCACGGTGGGATCACCCTCCGGGTCCAGGCCGGTGCGGGTCGGTGGGGTGATCGTGGCGGGTGTGTCCAACACACCGAACAGACGGGCCCCGCTCTCCCGGATCGAGCCGAGCTTGCCGGCCACCGCGGGCAGCGGGGCGACGATCTCGAAGGCCGCCAGGGTGGTCAGCACCAGAACAGCCAAGGACACCGCGCTCAAGGAACCACCCTCGACGGCAAGGACACCCAAGAACAACGCGCCCCACACACACAACCCGCTGATCAGCGCGAACACACCTTCACCAAGGCCGAGGACGGCCGCATCACGGCGCTCCATCCGGGTCAAGGTCGCATCGGCCTCCTCGACCCGGGCCACCTGACGCTCCATGGCACCGTAGGCAACCAGGTCGGGTGCGCCGTGCAGGGTGTCGACGAGCGCGGTGGACAACTCACCGCGGGCCCGCGCCTGACGGCGTCCCGGCCCGCGCCCCAGCGAAGCCATGGCCAAGGGCATCGCGAGCCCGGCCAGGACCAGCCCCGCGGCCAGGAGCACACCACCCGGTGCGTGGATCGCGGTCAGGACCACCACGGCCACACCACCGGTGAGCACCGACACCAGTGGCGGGGTCAGCCCACGCACCAGCAGATCCAGGGTGGCCTCGGTGTCGTTGACCAGGCGCGAGACCAGGTCCCCGGAACGGAAACGGCCGAAGGCCTCGGTGGCGGCCAACCGCCGGTACACGCGCACCCGCACCTCGGCCAGTGTGCGAAAAGCAGCGTCGTGGGTGACCAGGCGCTCCACGTAGCGGCTCACCCCCTTGGTCACCCCCAACGCCCGGGTGGC
>DXDP01000094.1 GCA_019115445.1 Candidatus Nocardiopsis merdipullorum | reverse complement strand
CGACCGTCGTACATCGTCAGCAGGATCGTACTGATCGCCAGCCCCGGGTTGAGGTGCGATTGGACCAGCTCCACGTTGCGCAGTAGCTGCCCGAGCCCTTCCAGAGCGTAGTACTCGCACTGAATGGGGATCATGACCTCGTCACAGGCAACCATCGCGTTGATCGTGAGCAGCCCCAAAGAGGGCGGGCAGTCGACCAGGATGTAGTCCAGGTCCGAAGTGTCGTAGGCCGCGAAGGCTCGCTTCAGACGCGCCTCCCTGGCCACCAAGGAGACCAGTTCGATCTCCGCACCCGCCAGGTCGATGGTGGCCGGAGCGCACCACAGATTGGGGATGTCCGGCACGGCCTGAGCGAGCTTGCGGATCTCCTCGTCCTCGACCAGCGCATGGTAGACGGACCGGGTCTGGTTCTCCCGCTCCATGGCCAGTGCCGTGGAGGCGTTGCCCTGCGGGTCCAGGTCGACCACAAGGACACGCTGTCCGTGCATCGCCAGCGCCGCGGCGATGTTGACCGTCGTCGTGGTCTTGCCGACGCCACCCTTCTGGTTGGCGACGCTGATGACACGACACCGCTTCGGGCGCGGCCAGGACTCCTCGTGTCCTCGAGTGGACATCGCCGCATGGGCGGCTTGCGCCAGAGAGGATCGGGGGGCCTCACGCCCCCCGGGCGATGTTTCACGTGAAACACCACCGTCTCCGTCGAGGAGATCTCCGTAGGGGCCCATCGGTGTTTCACGTGAAACACCCACGTTGTCACCTGGATTCTGGGGCACGAATGGGTTCACCTCTTCCGTCCGCGCTTCTTCTTGCCGCCCCGCTGTGACCCCGGGGGCGGACCACCGTCGGATGTCACCATGACGCGAACGACTGTCGTAGCGGGTTCGACCTTACCCCGCCCGACCTTGATCACATCGCTCACACTGGGCCTCAGCTTCGAAAGCTCCTTCTCGGCGTCCGCAAGCTCGGTCTCGGCCTGCTCCCCCTTGAGCGCCAACATGCTCCCGTTCTTACGCAGGAGCGGCAAGCTCCACCTGGCGAGCCTGTCGAGTGGGGCCACAGCACGCGCCGTGATGAAGTCCGTGTACAGCTCCCCGCGTTTTTCCTCGGCGCGCCCACGGACCACCTCCACGTTCGGCAGCTCCAGGAATTCGACCGCTTCTTTCAGGAAAACCGTCCGCCGCAACAACGGCTCCAGCAGAGTCATGTGGAGGTCGGGGCGCATCAGTCCGAGCACCAGTCCGGGCAGGCCTGCCCCCGATCCGACGTCCACCACTTCCACGCCTTCGGGCAGAAGCTCCTCCACCACCGCGCAATTGACCAAGTGTCGCCCCCAGAGTCGAGGCACCTCACGCGGCCCGATCAGGCCACGTTTCACCCCCTCGTCGGCAAGAAGGTCGGCATAGCGGCGCATCCTGGGCAGCGCATCACCGAACACCTCTTCCGCCTGCTCCGGGGAAACATCGGACTCGGGCGGAACGTCAGCCGCCGAAGCCATCGGCCACCACCTGTCGGAACTCGTCCATAGTCGTTTTCGGGATCGATTTCCCTCCGGGCGCACACGGAGCACCGGGGATCGGGGAGTGCGCAGTTTGGGGGCTTCTTCGTCCCGACGTTACCCACGCAACTCGAGACATGCCCCATCGATCTTACGTCGATCGGGAAGCACTCCCCCACCCGGAATTCTCCGAGGGCGATGTTTCACGTGAAACATCGCCCTCGGAGCACAGAAATGGGCGGGGGTGTTTCACGTGAAACACCCCCGCCCAACAAAGCCATGAAGGTCTACTCGGGGTAGACCACCACGTACCGGCGAGGCTCTTCCCCCTCCGACTCACTACGCAGACCCGCAGCCGCAACTGCGTCGTGCACGACCTTGCGCTCGAAGGGGGTCATGGGGTCCAGGGAACGTGGTTCTCCACTCTCCTGCACCTGCTCGGCCGTATCGGAACCGAGACGGAAAAGTACCTTCCGGCGCCCTTCCCGATATCCACCGATGTCCAGCATCAGCTTGCTGCGCTCACCGGTGGTTCGATGGACCGCCAACCTGGTCAACTCCTGGAGCGCCTCCAGGACCTCCCCGTTCTTTCCGATGAGTTCGTCGAGGGTGGCACCGACCACGGAGACAAGTGCCCGATCACCTTCGACATCCATGTCGATGTCGCCGTCGAAGTCCGCGATGTCGAGGAGTCCCTCGATGTAATCCGCGGCGATGTCTCCCTCATTCTCCAAGGCCTCGATGTCGATACCGGCCTCCGCCGCTTCAGCCACCGCTACTCCACCGCTCTCTTCCTCGCTACTTCCCACAGCGATCCTGTCTCTTCATTGCCGTTGTACGCCTCAGGGGCATTGTCGCCTGCGTACCCACAAGCCCGTACGGTCGACACGGCCTGCGGGGGACCGATGTTTTCGGTAGCACCCAACCTCGCACATCGTCCCGCGAGGGAGTACCGGGGCCCCGCTGTACGATCCCGTCGCACCTGCGAGGCAGTACACAGTAGGGGGAGGATCTGCCTCGTCCCTTTCGACGCCTTGTGAAAACACTCCCTCAGCGAGCCCCTCCGCCTCGCTTGGAACGAGGCTGCCGCTTCGGCTGGTTGCGTACGATCTTAGGCTCTTCCGCGGCCTTCGGCTCGGGCTCTGGTTCCTTCTTCCGGCCGAGCATGCCCTTGGCCGGACCGGAGGAGTCCTTGCTCTCTCCACCCGACGTCGACTGGTTCCGGTACAGGATGTTCTGCTGACCCATGGTCCACGTGTTGGAGGTGACCCAGTACACGAGCACACCCACCGGCATCATGAGCCCGAAGAGACCGAAGAGGGGCGCCAGGTACATCATGAACTTCTGGGTCTGCATCATCGGGTTGTCGGGCTGCTGCGCCATGCTCCGCTTGATGCTCTGCCGCATGGTGAGGAAGGTGGTCAGCCCCATCGTCACACAGGCGCAAGCGATGACGATCTTGGCTCTCAGCGGGTCACTCACACCGAGCGCCAACAGCTCCTCGGGGGTACTGTTGAACTGGGCCGCGATCGGTGCCGTGAAGATGAGCGCCTGGCGGGCGCTCTCCACCAGTTCCGCGTCGAAACCGAACTGCGCCTTGCCCTCGGCAACGCCGCGCAGCACGTTGAACAGTGAGAAGAAGACCGGCATCTGCAGAAGCAGAGGCAGACAACCCATGATGGGGTTCGTGCCGCTCTCCTGATAGAGCTTCATGGACTCGCGCTGCAGACGTTCCTTGTCGTGTTTGTAGCGCTCCCGAAGCTTCGCAATCTTGGGCTGCACCTCCTGCATTTTGCGCTGCGTGTTCATCTGCTTGACGAACAGCGGCACCAGAAGGAGACGCATGACGATGGTGAGCAGCACGATGGACAGGCCCCATGCCAAGCCGCTCTCGGGGTTCAGGCCAAGCATGGTCAGACCCGAGTGGATCCAGACCAACACGTGGCCGATGATGTTGTACAGGCAGTCCAGCACCGGCCAACTCCTATGTGTTTCGGTTCGGCTACTGATCCCCGGGCGGAGGGCCGATATCCCCGGCCCCTCTCGCTGACCCCCCGGACTCCGTGTTCTGCACGTCCTCCGCGTCGCAGTGTCCCTCTTCGGAGATCACTGCGGCACGGCTCCGCCGGGCCGGGGGGACGGGGTCGAGTCCGCCCGGGTTGAAGGGGTGACAGCGAGCTATACGCCGGATCCCCAGCCACAGCCCGTAAAGGGCTCCATGTACTCGCAGAGCCTCGAGAGCATACGCGCTACACGAAGGATAGAAGCGACAGACCGGTGGAAAAAGCGGACTGAGGAAACGCTGGTACCCGCGGATGGGCAGGATCAGTACACGCACCACGAACGTAGGTCTGTGCTCTGTCATCGACCGGCCCACCGTTCTCCGGCCGCATCGGGGCGGCGGCTTTCCTCTGCTCGGCCCACGCGCCGACGACGGGATGCGCTTTTCGGTCGCATCACCGAGGCGATCGCGCTCTCGAGTTGCGCGTCCAGTTCCTCGGCCCGCGCAGTGGTGGCACTGGGTTTGGCGCGCACTACAAGCAGGCTACCGTTTGGCAGATCGACCAACCGAGGCCGCATCATGTGCCGCAATCGACGCTGGACCCGATTGCGTACCACCGCTCCCCCGACGGCCTTGCTCACGATGAACCCCACACGCGGCGGATCGGGTTCTGCCTCGGAGGTGGGCCTCGGAGCGAGGTAGACAACCCCGAGAGCGCCTCGACCGGAACGACGTCCTGAACGCATCACTGCGTTGAACTCGGTGCTGTGACGCATCCGGTTCTTCGGCGACAGCATGAGCGCTACCTCCGGGTCCTGTTTTCCCATGACAAAGGGACCGGCCGGCACGGTGGCCGGACCGGTCCCGAAGAACTGGGTTCTGAGCGTCAGTGGGTGACGCTCAGGGCCTTGCGCCCCTTGCGGCGACGCGAGGCGATGATGGCGCGACCGGCGCGCGTACGCATGCGCAGCCGGAAGCCGTGGACCTTCGCGCGACGCCGGTTGTTCGGCTGAAACGTACGCTTGCTCACTTGAGGCTCCAGGGCGGTTTTCTGAAAAGTATTACGAGCCCCAGGATACGTGAGGCCTCGCTGTGCTGAGTGCGGTTGCCGCTTCGCCGAGTCGAAGGAGACACGGGAGCAGACGGATGACCGATACGAGCACAAAAACGATACGGCCTGGCCATGACCGGGTCAAATTCGGCCTCGCCCCAGGCCTGGTGAGGGTCTTCGAACCCCTGCCGTGGACGCTCCGGTGGGAGGAGGGGAGATGCCGCAGTGGAGGCAGGGATCACCCTCGCCCTGGCTGTGGACAACCAGTTGTCCACAGCGTGTGAGACTTCCCCTTCCCTCCACCCCTGTGGATAACCTCAGCCTGTGGATAACTTGCCCTGCGCCTCTTCCAGCATCCTGAAAAGCCTGGAAACTGGCGCCTTATACCTGCCCTGAGCTGCAGTTTGTGGATAACTCTGCACTGCGCACAGAGTTCTGTCATCCTGTGGACAACCCTGTGCACAACATGTGGATAACCTCTCAAAGCTGTGGATACCCAGCGGTAACCCACCATGGACACGTGTCCCTCGCACGAAGTTGTCCACAGGCACGAACCGCTCGACGAAAGTGGCTTCCCGTCCCGGTGGCCCCACGAGAGGAGGACAATGGAGAGTCCGCCACCACGGCGGCCACTCGCAAACCTACGATCGACCCGTTCCACCAGAACCGTTCTTCCGCCCCGTCCCCTCTTGTCTCCTCAAGCCCGAAAAGATCCGCACCGAAGGGACAGAACCCATGGCAGGTCACCTTGGCTGACGCACAGGTCAACCTCGCACTGGTCTGGTCCAGTGTGCTGGAGGGGATCGACAACGAATCCCTGCCCGCACACCAGCGTGCCTGGCTACCGCAAACCCGACCGCTGGGCCTGATCGAAGACACTGCACTCATCGCCGCACCCAACGAATTCACCAAGAAGGTGCTGGAGACCCGGCTCTACCCGGCGATCAGCAAGGCTCTTTCCAACCACCTCGGACGGGACATCCGTGTCGCGGTGACGGTCGACCCGACCGCCGTTCCGACCCCTCCACCCACGCCTCGAGCAGCCGGCGTGGACGGGCCCCCCACCTTCTCTCCCGGGCCCACAGCACCTCGACACCATCCAACACCCGAATCGGACCGAAGTGTCCCCGAACGCCCCACGGAACAGGCAGAGCCGTACACACCCCCCGTACACCACGCCGGTCCGGCGGACCTTCTGGACCCGGGCTCGGTGGCCAACGATCCCCACATCCACGGAGCTCCCGCAGAGCCCACCCCTTCCGAAGCACCCACGCACGAACAAGAGTTCCCACAGGAGGAACTTCCGGGC